>CAJOQS010000151.1 GCA_905236925.1 uncultured Lachnospiraceae bacterium
CCCGAAGATGGAGCACCTGAGAAAGCACGTCGACGAGGCCGAGATGCTGGCGAGCGAGGAATGCTGGCCGGTACCGAGCTACGGGAAGCTGCTGTTCTCTGTATATTGAAAAAAATAAAGGCGTGGGCGGCGACGAGTAAAACTTCCGGAGACACGCTTGCGCTTCGGATACGGACGCAACGCCACTAAGCATGCACAGTACGCACGCTAAGTGTCGGCGTCCTCTACGAGTCCCGGAAGTTTTCTCTGCGGCGCCCACGCCTCAGGTAATATATTTAACTGGTTTCATGTATAAGGTAACCGGTAGGAGTAAGCGGGATCAGCTACCAAGAGTCTGGTATCTGTAAACAGATAACTGGCGCAGCTTTACGGATAGCTGGGAACGCGGCAGATGTTCAAGATAGAAAAAGAGTCACCACAAGGGCGTGGTAAATAACTCCCTTGCGGCGACTCTTTTTTTGATAAAAAAGGGAGGAACAAGATTATGATTGATGAGATTATGAGTTTGGTGAGTGAACAGGTTTTCTCGGTGTGGTTTCTGATAGGCGCCGCGCTGGTGTTCTGGATGCAGGCCGGATTTGCGATGTGTGAGACCGGCTTTACGAGAGCAAAGAATGCCGGAAACATCATTATGAAGAACCTGATGGACTTCTGTATCGGAACCGTGATGTGGTTTATCTGCGGTGCTTCTCTGATGCTCGGGCCCAACATTTTAAAGGGCTTTGCGGGCGGATTCAGCTTTGATGTTTTCACCGGATATGCTGATTTTGATTATTCCGCGTTTGTTTTCAACCTTGTATTCTGTGCGACCACAGCTACGATCGTTTCAGGATCGATGGCAGAGCGCACAAAGTTTTCAAGCTATTGTATCTATTCGGCTATCATTTCCGCGATCATCTACCCGATCGAGGCTCACTGGGTATGGGGCGGAGGATTCCTTGCCGAGTGGGGCTTCCACGATTATGCCGGCTCTAACTGTATTCATATGGTAGGCGGTATCTGTGCATTCATCGGAGCCTGGATGCTCGGACCCAGAATGGGTAAGTTTGAGCGTGACAAGAGCGGCAAGGTTACCAAGGTCAATGCTTTCCCCGGCCACAACCTTGTTATTGCGGCACTCGGTGTATTCATCCTCTGGCTCGGCTGGTACGGCTTTAACGGAGCTGCCGCTACCGATGTTCCCACTATGGGATCGGTATTTCTGACCACGACCGTTGCTCCCGCTGTTGCTACAGTTGTATGTATGATCTTCACATGGATCAAGTACGGAAAACCCGATGTTTCAATGTGTCTGAACGCTTCGCTTGCCGGCCTTGTTGCCATTACGGCGCCCTGTGATGTTACGGACTGTGCAGGTGCTGCAATAATCGGTGCCGTATCCGGTCTGCTCGTTGTATTCGGTGTTTGGTTCAATGATAATGTAACTCATGTCGACGATCCCGTCGGTGCCGTTGCTGTTCATATGTTCAACGGTATCTGGGGTACCATTGCGGTAGGTCTGTTTGCTACCGAGACCGCTCCCGGCTTCGCGGTTGCGGGAATCAAGGAAGGTCTTTTCTACGGCGGCGGATTTGAGCAGCTCGGACTTCAGTGCGCAGGCACACTTATTACCGCGGCATGGACGGTTGTGACCATCTACATCGCATTTATGCTGATCAAGAAAACAATCGGTTTACGTGTATCCGAAGAAGAGGAGATCACAGGTCTCGATGCTACCGAGCATGGTCTTCCTTCCGCATATGCAGGCTTCTCGATCATGGATATCTCCAATACCATGACCATGAGTGTTAACGAGAACACCAACCTCGGAACAGAAAACTACGAGGAGGCTTCCGAAGCCAAGAGAGCTGCTTCGGTATCTGTAATAAGAGAAACACCCACCGGCTCGGCAGATTTCGATACCGGAATCTCGAAGGTCGTTATCATCGCAAAGCTCTCAAGATATGAGATTCTCAAACGTGCAATGAACGAACTGGGCGTAACCGGTATGACGGTTACACAGGTAATGGGCTGCGGCGTTCAGAAGGGTGCAGGCGAAAAATACCGCGGAGTCGAGATCGATATGACGCTGCTTCCCAAGGTTAAGATCGAGGTAGTAGTCAGCGCGATCCCCGTGGAAAAGGTCATCGAGGCGGCCAAGAAGGCCCTCTATACCGGACGTATCGGCGACGGCAAGATATTCGTATACCCTGTCAGCCGCGTTGTAAAGATCAGGACCGGCGAGGAAAACTATGCCGCACTTCAGGATGTGGAGTGATCATTGATCCCACAGTACTGATTTTTCTGTTGACACGCCTGAACCGCAGCTATATAATAACTGCTTGAAAAGGCAAAGGCGCCCTGGAGATTTCTCCGGGGCGCTTTCTCGTTTTTTAACGAAAGAAAAGATTCAGATCGGGGGATGAAGCAATGTCTCATGTATTCGATAAGATAGAGAAAAAAGGCCTGTATTCGCCTTCATTTGAGCACGATAACTGTGGTATCGGCGCGATCATAGACATTGAAGGAAGGGCCGGACACGCGCTGGTTTCCGATGCGCTCTCGATAGTTGAAAACCTTGAGCACAGAGCGGGAAAGGATGCCGAGGGCAAGACCGGCGACGGTGTCGGAATACTGACCCAGATCCCTCATGCTTTCTTTCTAAAGAAGCTCAAAGAGCAGGGCATTGCTCTGCCCGGTCCGAGACAGTACGGCGTCGGAATGTTCTTCTTCCCTCAGAACGATCTCGATATGCGTCAGGCAAAGTCGATGTTCGAGATCATAACCAGAAAGGCGGGGCTTAAGATCCTCGGCTGGAGAAAAGTCGAGACCGATCCGGACGTGCTCGGCAGCAGGGCAAGGGAATGTATGCCCAACAGCTGTCAGGTGTTTATCGAAAGACCCGCGGATGTAAAGGAAGACCTCGATTTTGACAGGAAGCTCTATATCCTTCGAAGAGAGTTCGAGCAGTCGAGCGCGAACACCTATGTACCCTCGCTTTCCTGCAGGACGATCGTATACAAGGGCATGTTCCTTGTGGGACAACTCCGCACATTTTTCGCGGATCTCCGCGATGAAGCCTATGAGTCCGCGATCGCGATGGTTCATTCCCGTTTCTCGACTAACACGATGCCGAGCTGGAACAGGGCACATCCCAACAGGTTCATCGTGCATAACGGCGAGATCAATACCATCAAGGGCAATGCGGACAAGATGCTCGCCCGCGAGGAGACCATGCACACCTCCGCTTTTTCCGCAGAGGATATGACCAAGGTCCTTCCCGTTATCTCGCAGAGCGGTTCGGACTCCGCTATGCTCGACAATGTACTTGAATTCCTTGTGATGAGCGGCATCGACCTGCCTCTCGCAATGAGCATAATGATCCCCGAGCCCTGGGCACACAACGAGACGCTTACCCAGGAGGAGAGGGATTTCTACCAGTACTACGCAACGATGATGGAGCCGTGGGACGGTCCCGCGTCGATCCTGTTCTCGGACGGCGATGTGATGGGCGCGATCCTCGACCGCAACGGACTCAGGCCTTCACGATATGTCGTAACCGACGACGGCAGGCTGATCCTTTCGTCCGAGGTCGGAGTTCTGCCTCTCGATGAGAGCCATATCGTCAAGAAGGAAAGACTCCATCCCGGAAAGATACTTCTTGTCGATACCAAGCAGAAGCGCATTTTCGTTGATGAGGAGATCAAGGAAAAATACGCGCTCTCCGAGCCTTTCGGTGAGTGGCTTGACAGCAATCTGATCCAGCTGGCGGATCTGAAGATCCCGAACAAAAAAGTCGCGGTCCTCGCCGGAGAGGACAGGCAGCGCCTTCAGAAGGCGTTCAGCTATACATGGGAGGATTATTACGACGGGATACTCAATATGGCGCTCACGGGCAACGAGAGTATCGGCTCGATGGGAATTGATACCCCTATCGCGGCTCTTTCCGGGAAATACCAGCCTCTGTTCTACTATTTCAAGCAGCAGTTCGCACAGGTGACAAACCCTCCCATCGACGCGCAGCGCGAGGAGATCGTTACCTCGAGAACGGTTTATGTGGGCAAGAACGGTAACCTTCTTGAACAGAAGCCGGGCAACTGCCATGTGCTTAAGATAAACAATCCGATACTTACAGATCTTGATCTTTTAAAGATCGAGAACATGAAGCGGGACGGCTTCAAGGTATCGAAGGTATCCACACTGTATTACAAGAGTTCACCGATGAAGATGGTACTCAAGCACCTCTTCCTCGAGGTGGACAAGGCCTATAAGGAGGGCGCGAACATCCTGATCCTCTCCGACAGGGGAGTGGACGAGAACCATGTCGCGATCCCCTCGCTCCTTGCGGTTGCCGCGGTGCATAAGCATCTGGTCGATACAAGAAAATGCACTGCAATGTCGTTGATCCTCGAATCGGGCGAACCCAGGCAGGTACATCATTTCGCTGCGCTGCTGGGCTTCGGTGCTTCGGCGGTCAACCCTTATCTTGCACATGCGACGATCGCGCAGCTGATTGAGAACGAGCTTCTTGACAAGGACTATTATGCCGCGGTTGACGATTATGACGATGCGATACTGTTCGGGATCGTCAAGATCGCTTCCAAAATGGGCATCTCCACGATCCAGTCGTATCAGGGCAGTAAGATCTTCGAGGCGATCGGAATATCGCCCGAGGTCATTGACGAGTACTTCACCGGCACCGTAAGCCGTGTCGGAGGAATTACCCTTGATGATATCGGCAGGGCGACGGATGCACAGCACAGTCTTGCGTTCGATCCGCTCGGACTCGAGGTGGATCTTGAGCTTACGGCGCTCGGAAGGCATAAATCGAGAAGTCAGGGTGAAAATCACAGATACAATCCCGAAACGATACATGCTCTGCAGACCGCTGCAAGAGAAGGCAATTATGAGCGCTTCAAGGAATACACGAAGCTTGCGGATGCGGAAAGAACCGGTTATTTAAGGACTCTGTTCGATTTCTGCGAGGCGGCACAGCCGGTTCCTCTCGATGAGGTCGAGGATGAGCGTTCGATAGTTAAGCGCTTTAAGACCGGAGCGATGTCCTACGGATCGATCTCGGAGGAGGCGCATGAAACACTCGCGATCGCTATGAATCACCTTCAGGGCAAGTCAAACAGCGGTGAAGGCGGTGAGAGTGAGGAAAGGCTTATGTCTGCCGGAACCGCCCATGACAGGAGTTCGGCGATCAAGCAGGTTGCGAGCGGACGATTCGGCGTAACCAGCAGGTATCTGGTCAGCGCGAAGGAGCTTCAGATAAAGATGGCGCAGGGTGCGAAGCCCGGCGAGGGCGGACATCTGCCCGGCAAGAAGGTTTATCCCTGGATCGCGAAAACAAGGCATTCAACTCCCGGTGTGAGCCTTATCTCACCTCCCCCGCACCATGACATCTATTCGATCGAGGATCTTGCACAGCTGATCTACGATCTGAAAAATGCCAACAAGAACGCGAGGATATCGGTAAAGCTGGTATCCGAAGCGGGTGTCGGAACAGTCGCTGCAGGTGTGGCAAAGGCAGGAGCCGGAGTCATCCTGATCTCGGGCTATGACGGAGGAACGGGCGCTGCGCCGCTTTCGTCGATACATAACGCGGGACTTCCGTGGGAGCTCGGTCTTGCGGAAACACACCAGACACTGATCGCCAACGGCCTCAGAAACAAGGTGGTTATCGAGACGGACGGCAAGCTGATGACCGGCAGGGACGTTGCCATTGCCGCGATACTGGGTGCCGAGGAATTCGGATTTGCCACGGCTCCGCTTATCACGATGGGCTGCGTGATGATGAGACAGTGCCAGTCGGATACATGTCCGATGGGCGTTGCGACCCAGAATCCCGAGCTCAGGAAGAGATTTGCGGGAAAGCCCGAATATGTTGAGAATTTCATGCTCTTTATCGCGAGACAGCTTCGTGAGATCATGGCATCTCTTGGAGTGCGCTCGGTTGAGGAGCTGGTCGGAAGGACCGATCTGATAAAGATCAAGGACAATCTGAGCGAAGCGCAGAAAAAGCTCGATCTTTCGGGAATACTGCTCGATATGTCGGGAACACCGAGAGACAGGGTCGTATTCGGAAAAGATAATCTCTTTGATTTCGGACTTGAGAAAACTCTCGACGAGAGCGTGCTCCTGAAGTCGAAGAAGCTGATAAAGTCGATAAAGGAAGGCACTCCTTCGTCGCTTTCGATCAATGTCGGAAATACCGACAGAACCTTCGGAACCCTGCTCGGAGCGGAGATCACGAGGCAGCACGCGGAAGGCCTTGACGAGGATACGGTCACGATCAACTGCAGCGGCGCAGGCGGACAGAGCTTCGGAGCATTTATACCGAACGGACTGACGCTGAAGCTTACCGGTGACGCGAACGACTACTTCGGGAAGGGTCTTTCGGGAGGAAAGCTGACAGTACAGGCGCCTTCGGAGGCAAGCTACGATCCCTCCGAGAACATCATGGTCGGAAACGTCGCTTTGTACGGAGCCACCTCGGGTCAGGCCTATATAGCCGGAATGGCCGGAGAACGCTTCGCGATAAGAAATTCCGGAGCAGTGGCTGTTGTGGAGGGGGTCGGAGAGCACGGCTGTGAGTACATGACAGGCGGATGCGTGGTCATCCTCGGTCCCACCGGAAAGAACTTTGCCGCAGGAATGAGCGGCGGTGTGGCTTATGTGCTCGATATGGACAATAAGCTCTACAGGAATCTGAACAAGCAGCTCGTGAACATGGAGACCGTCGAGCATAAGGCCGATCTTGATGAATTGAAGCGCCTGATCACGGCACATGTCGAGAATACGGGTTCCGAAAAGGGACGCAGGATACTGGACGATTTTGATAAGTATGTATCGCACTTTAAGAAGATCATACCCGTGGACTATAAGGAAATGATGAGGCTCATAGCGAAGGCGGAGGAAGAGGGAATGGATCCCGAGGCCGCCAGGATCGAAGCTTTCAGAGCGTTTGTCGGCGAAAAAGTATGATCTTAAGAGGGTAATAAAATGGGAAAAACAACCGGTTTTCTTGAGTACGACAGGAAAGAAGGAAAAGTCAGGGAAGAAGCGGAAAGAGTGCTTGATTTTAAGGAGTTCCACGAGAGGCTTCCCCTTCCGGAGCAGAGGCTTCAGGCTGCAAGATGCATGAACTGCGGTGTTCCGTTCTGCCAGGCGGGCGTTATGCTCGCGGGCATGGCTTCGGGCTGCCCTCTTCACAATCTTGTTCCCGAGGTGAATGAGCTGGTTTACCGCGGAAG
>CAJOQS010000152.1 GCA_905236925.1 uncultured Lachnospiraceae bacterium
AACGAGTCGAATTACAGAGAAAGATTGAAGAACGCGGGCGGGATCATCGTTCCGGGCGGCTTCGGAGACCGCGGAATTGAGGGCATGATCCTTTCCGCGAAATACGCGCGCGAGGAGAAGGTACCGTATCTTGGCATCTGCCTCGGAATGCAGATATCCGTTATCGAGTTCGCAAGACATGTTGCGGGCATTGCGGACGCATGCTCGGGTGAGTCGGCCAATGCCACGGAGCACAAGGTCATCGACTTCATGCCCGGACAGTCCGACGAAGTGGACAAGGGCGGTACGCTGCGTCTGGGCAGCTATCCCTGCGTGATCAGCGAAGGAACGCTGATGGAGCGCTGCTACGGTGAAAAGGAGATCAGAGAGAGGCACCGCCACAGATACGAGTTCAACAACGACTACAGAGAGGTGCTTACAAAGGCCGGTCTGGTGCTTTCGGGAATCTCGCCCGACGGCAATCTGGTTGAAACCGTGGAACTCAAGGACCATCCCTTCTTCCTGGGCGTCCAGTATCATCCCGAATTCAAATCAAGACCCAACAGGCCGCATCCCGTTTTCAGAGGCTTTGTCGAGGCATCAATCAAAGATTGAGCCAAAGCCGGAGAATCCGATCAGAAATGAAAAATAATACATGAAGAGTATAAGGATAATACAGCTCCGTTCTGGTATAATGTAAGCAGATATCAGAACGGAGGCTTTTTTTGGAATGAGATACACTAACGAAAAGGTAGAAGATCTGAGCATAGCCTACATCGGAGGCGGATCGAGAGGATGGGCATGGACCTTCATGACGGATCTGGCTCTGGAACCGCAGCTTTCCGGCACGATAAGGCTATATGACATTGACAGTGCAGCCGCAGAAAACAATGCCGTTATAGGAAACCGTGTTTCCGAAAGGCCGGATGCGGTGGGCAAATGGAACTATACTGTGTGCGAGACGCTGAAAGAAGCTCTGACCGGCGCGGATTTTGTCATAATCTCCATCCTGCCTGGAACCTTCGACGAAATGGAATCCGATGTCCATACGCCGGAGAGGCTGGGGATCTATCAGTCTGTCGGCGATACGGCCGGACCCGGCGGAATGATCAGGGCGCTCAGAACTCTGCCCATGTTCGCTGAAATCGCGGAAGCGATAAAGGAGTATTCTCCGGATGCATGGGTCATAAACTACACAAACCCCATGTCGCTGTGCGTGAAGACACTGTACCATTTCTTCCCTCAGATCAAGGCATTCGGATGCTGCCATGAGGTGTTCGGGACACAGGAGCTTCTTGCGGGGATCCTTCAGAAGGAAGGCTATGTGAAGGAGAGACCGGACCGTCACGACATCTGTGTCAATGTACTGGGTATCAACCATTTTACATGGTTTGACAGGGCGTCCTATAAGGGAATCGATCTGTTCCCGGTTTATCGCGCCTATATTGAGAAGAATTTTGAATTCGGCTGGGAGCCGGATGAAACCGTTAACTGGCTTAATCGCCACTTCATCTGCAGGCATCGCGTGAAGTTTGATCTGTTCAACAGATACGGGCTGATAGCTGCGGCGGGAGACAGGCATCTGGCGGAATTCATGCCGGGAGATATTTATCTTAAGGATCCCGACACTGTCGAAGGCTGGGGCTTTGACCTGACTCCTGTCAGCTGGAGAAAGGAAGACCTGAAGGACCGTCTTGCAAAGTCGGCAAGACTTGTCTCGGGCGAGGAGGAGCTGGAACTGAAGCCCACGGGCGAAGAAGGGATACTGCTGATAAAGGCCCTGTGCGGCCTTACAAGGGTCATCAGCAATGTCAATATACCCAATAACGCTATGCAGATACCGAATCTGCCTTCCGGCGCCGTGGTGGAGACCAACGCTGTATTTGATCGGGATTCGATCAGACCGGTCGCTGCGGGCAAGCTTCCGGAACAGATATATGCGCTCGTGATACCGCATGTGCGCAATCACGAGCGGATACTCAGGGCAGCCTTCAGCCATGACCGCAGCCTTGTAAAAGAAGCATTTATGACAGATCCGCAGATTTCGGGACGTGTATCGGAAGAAGAAGTATCAAAGCTCGTCGACGACATGCTCGGCGCTACAATGAAATATCTCCCCGAAGGCTGGAAAAGATGAATACAGCAAAGGCGCAGGCGGTAGAAACCGTCTGCGCCCTTCTCTTTTATGAAGAATGGAATTGGAAATCAGCTTGTGGGTGAAACCTTCGAATCAACATGCATTCCCATACCTGCGGTATGAGCGGAAACCTCGGAAGCGAGGAACAGAACAGCGTCGGCAACCTCTTCGGGCTTAGCATAACGCTTGTCCATAGCATACTGACCTGCGATGGCAGCCATAGCCTGCTCGTGAGTCATGGTGTCGCCGAAGAAATCCTTCTCGATGCGGACCATCATGGGAGTGTCTACAGGGCCGGGGCAGATGTAGTTTACGTGAACGCCTACGGGGCCGAGCTCCATAGCGATGCACTTGGTAAGACCTGCAACGGCGTACTTCGAAGAAACGTAAGCACTGTTGCCTGCGGTGGGCTCATATGCAGCAGCGGAAGCGATAACTACTATCGAACCGGACTGCTTCTCAATAAGAGTGGGAGCGGCGTACTTCATAAGGAGCATAACCGAGAATACGTTAAGCATGTAGGTCTGCTCGAACAGATCGAGAGTCATGTCCTGAACGGGATGTGACTTGCCTTCGTAGCCTGCGTTGGGGATAACAACATCAAGAGTGCCGAACTTGGCCTTTGCGCTCTCAACCAGCTTCCTGATGTCTTCTTCTTTGTTCATGTCAGCAACAAATCCTGCAACCTGACCGGGTGCTGCGTTTAACGAGGGGATAAGATCATCGATCTTGCTCTGAGAGGTGGATGAAAAAGCCACCTTTGCGCCCTCTGCGAGGAATGCCTTGACAATTGCGGTTCCGATTCCGCCTGTTCCGCCGGTAACCAGAACAACCTTATCTTTTAACTTAAGATCCATAAAAGCCTCCTTTTCAGATGGTATATTGATATACACCGTATCGATTATTACTATGGTATTGTATAGCCAAATTTATGATCTGTCAATTAATTATTTTCTGCTTGTGGGGGCGTGAGCGTATATGCTATATTTTATACGGAGAGTAAAGATTTTCCGCGTTTAGCGGACCGGAAAAGGAGGAGGGCTGCGCTGCGGCCTATACGAAGATGAAAGAATATGTACCCGTGAAGTCCGGAAAGGTCAGAGAGATCTACGACCTCGGAGACAAAATGATACTTGTGGCATCCGACAGGATCAGCTGTTTTGACGTTATCCTGCACAACGTTATCAAGGGAAAAGGCAATGTGCTCACACAGATGTCCAGGTTCTGGTTTGATATGACCGAGGATATCGTGCCCAACCATATGATCTCGGTTGACGCCAAGGACATGCCCGAGTATTTCGGAACGCCGGAATTTGCCGGCAAGTGCATGCTTGTAAAGAAGCTGCGCATGCTCCCTGTGGAATGCATCGTTCGCGGATATATCTCGGGATCCGGCTGGAAGAGCTACAAGGAGGACAGGACGGTGTGCGGCATCAAGCTGCCTGAGGGTCTTAAGGAATCCGACAAGCTGCCCGAGCCTATCTTCACACCTTCCACAAAGGAAGAACTCGGCGACCACGACGTCAATATTTCCTATGACGAGTGCGTGGAGCATCTTGAGAAATACTATCCCGGAAAGGGACGCAGATACGCTGAGCAGATCCGCGACTATACGATCGCGATCTATAAGAAATGTGCGGATTACGCCCTTACGAAGGGTATAATCATAGCGGATACGAAATTTGAATTCGGTCTCGACGAGAACGACAATATCGTTGTCGGTGATGAGATGCTGACACCCGATTCGTCCAGGTTCTGGCCCGCGGACAGGTATGAGCCCGGCCACGGACAGCCCTCGTTCGACAAGCAGTTCGCGCGTGACTGGCTTCTCGCGAACCCTCATGACGACTGGACTCTTCCCGAGGATGTGGCGCAGAAGACCATCGACATTTATCTGAAGGGCTACGAGCTGATCACGGGGAAAAAGCTCGACGTATGATCAGAGAACGGTAAGGTATATCGAGAGGAAATGAAGTATACCGCCGCCTAAAACAAAAAAGTGGAAGATCGAGTGGGCGTATTTTACCTTGTGGCCGACAGCGTACAGAATAGCTCCGACAGAGTAGGATATTCCGCCTGCGATGAGCAGGAACATTCCGGTGTGTCCGATCGAAACGGTAAGGTACTTTGCCGATAAAACGACCATCCAGCCCATGAGTACATTGATGATGCCGGAAACGACCTGATATCTGTCGACATCAAAGGCATTGAACACACAGCCTATGACGGTCAGGCCCCAGATGATCCCGAAAATGCTCCAGCCGCGGGCACCTCTCAGGCTGACAAGCGCGTACGGAGTATAGGTCCCGGCTATCAGCAGGAAAACACTGCAGTGGTCGATGACACGCAGAATGCGTTTGGCCGTGCTGACGGGGAGCGCATGGTAAAGAGCGGACATCGTAAACAGCTCGATCATTGTAAAACCGTAAACTGCTGCACTGACTACGCCTATCGCTCCGATGATGCGGACATCGCCTGCGGCCCTGACTATTCCGAGAACGCAGCCGGCTATTGCAAGCAGTGCTCCGATGCCGTGGGAGATGGCGCTTATCAGTTCTTCTGATAATGAATACTTTGGTATGGATATACTTCTGGCCATGGTTGTACGCCTTTCATATCTGATATTGCATGTGGTTTTGAATACTACATGAGATAGCATAGCATAACCTGTAACACAATGCAATGCTTTTTGAGAAAATTATGATTTATGTTCAAGTCCGTATCTGAACACAGGGGGAACAATGAAATATCATATTTTGCATGATCCGGAGCCGGAATTCAAAAGGAATTCCGAGGAAGAACGAAAGCTCGCGGAGCTTCTTGAGGGGAAGGAGCTAATATGGCGGGATATCACGGCGCTTGACAGTGTATCCTCATATATCAGGAGTTCGGTCGCTCCCGGCGATGTGATCCTTATCTGCGGCGGAGACGGAACCATGAGCCACTTTGCCAATGACATAAACGGAATGAATATCAATAACGAGATAGACTTTTTCTCCACCGGCAGGGGAAGTGATTTTCTCCGTGATCTCGCACTCGGTAAAGGGGAGCTGGCAAAGAACATAAACAGATATCTTGTGGATCTCCCGCAGGTGACCGTCAATTCCAAAACATGTGTCTTCATCAACGGAGTCGGTTTCGGGCTCGACGGATACTGCTGCGAGGCCCGTGACGAATTACAGAGAAACGGCGAAACGGATATCAACTATGCCGCAATAGCGCTCAAAGGAATGCTGTTCCGTTTCAAACCCCTGAATGCCGAAGTCACGGTCGACGGTGTTACCACTTCATATAAGAAGGTATGGCTT
>CAJOQS010000153.1 GCA_905236925.1 uncultured Lachnospiraceae bacterium
AGTCCTTCCGATCAGCCCTATTCGAAGACCGGCGTTTTTGAGACATGGAAGAAGAGGATTCCCTGGCTTCTCCTGCTGATGATCTCCGCAACCTTTACCGGAATGATCATCTCCAAATATGAGGAAGCCTTGAGTGCCTGCATCGTTCTTACTTCGTTCATTCCCATGCTTACGGATACTGCCGGTAACAGCGGAAGCCAGGCATCGGTTTCGATAATCCGTGCGCTCTCGCTTGATGAGATCGAGTTTTCCGACCTTCCGAAGGTTATCTGGAAGGAAATGAGAGTTTCGCTGCTCGTCGGAGTTACTCTGGCTGTGACGAACTTCTTCAAGCTTCTTCTTGTTGAGCAGGTCGCTCCGATCATCGCGTTTGTAGTATGCCTTACTCTTGTAGTTACCGTTTTTGCCGCAAAGCTGCTGGGCTGCTCACTCCCCATGATCGTTAAGAAACTGGGCTTTGACCCCGCAGTAACCGCGTCGCCTCTGATCACTACGATCGTTGACGCGCTTTCAATCCTGATCTACTTCAAATTTGCTGTTTTGCTTCTTGGCATTTCAGTGTAAATATGTTCCGGAGGAATAAGTACTATGAAAACCATTCTTGAATTAATAACCGATAAGCTCAAGGCTGCTTTTGCCGAGTGCGGTTATGAAGAAAAATACGGCATTGCCGGTGTGTCGAACAGACCCGACCTTTGCCAGTTCCAGTGCAACGGAGCGCTTGCTCTGGCGAAGCAGTACCATAAGGCGCCGATCGCGATAGCAGGCGAGATAGCAGAGAAGGTTTCATCCGATCCCTTCTTCTCAAAGGTAGAGGCCGTTAATCCGGGCTTCCTGAATATCAGCATCTCACCTAAGGCCCTTGCAGATTATCTTGAGGAAATGGCAACCGCAGAAAACCTTGGATATGTTCCCGCCGGAACCGGTAAGACCGCAATCGTAGACTACGGCGGAGCTAATGTTGCGAAGCCGCTTCATGTCGGACATCTGCGCCCGGCAATAATCGGAGAGAGCGTTAAGCGGATGCTTGCGTTTGACGGCTATGAGGCGATCGGAGACGTTCATCTCGGGGACTGGGGACTTCCGATGGGGCTTATCATAACCGAATGCAGGGTTAGATATCCCGACCTCCCGTATTTTGACGAGAGCTATACAGGCGAATATCCCAAGGAGCCGCCTTTTACTATTTCTGACCTTGAACAGATATATCCTTATGCGAGTGCTTATTCAAAGGAGCATGAGGAATACCGCGAGGCTGCACATGAGGCAACCGCGCAGCTTCAGGCCGGTCACAGGGGCTACCGTGCTCTGTGGCAGCATATACTGAATGTATCAAAGACCGACCTTAAGAAGAACTATGACAATCTTAACGTTCACTTCGAACTCTGGAACGGTGAATCGGATGCGGATCATCTGATCGGACCCATGGTCGAGGATCTGAAAAAGCGCGGTATAGCGCATATCAGTGAAGGCGCTGTGGTTGTAGATGTCAAGGAGGAGACCGACAAGAAGGAAATGCCTCCCTGCATCCTTGTCAAGTCCGACGGAGCTGCAATCTATGCTTCGACGGACCTTGCTACACTTATCGACAGAGAAGCCAAGTATAAGCCCGATAAGGTCATTTATGTTGTTGATAAGCGTCAGGGACTCCATTTCGAGCAGGTCTTCAGAACCGCGCGCAAGGCCGGGATCGTTCGTCCCGAAACAGAACTGTTCTTCCTTGGCAACGGAACGATGAACGGAAGCGACGGAACGCCCTTTAAAACGCGTGACGGCGGCGTAATGAGGCTTGAATACCTGATCCGTGATATATCCGCGAAGGTTCTTGAGAAGATGTCCGACCGTGACATGGCAGCGGACGAGGCCGAGGAGATATCCGGCATCGTTGGTCTGGCAGCACTTAAATACGGCGATCTCTCAAACCAGGCAACCAAGGATTATGTGTTTGATGTGGACAGATTTGCTTCCTTTGAGGGAAATACAGGTCCCTACATCCTTTATACGATGGTCAGGATCAAATCGATCCTCGAGAAGGTTGCGGCCGCGGAGGGTACCGGAACCGATAAGATCCGCAATGATGTCGCATTCGGAGAAAACATGCTCGGTGTGACCGACAGAACCTACGGCGAGAGCGAGTTTGGACTTATGCTGGCTCTTACGGGATTTGCTGAGTCTGTTCATAAGGCGGTTGAAGAATATGCTCCCCACAAGATCTGCTCATACATTTACGATCTTGCGAACGCGTTCAATACCTTCTATCACGACAACCGCATCCTTACACAGGAAGACAAGTCAGTTCAGAAGGAGTGGATCGCTCTTATCGTGCTTGTGCTTGAAGCGCTTGAGAAGTGCCTTGATCTACTTGCGATTAATGTACCGGAGAAGATGTAATTAAGTATCCAAGAGGAGATACATGATGTTTATTGGGCGTAAAGAAGAATTAAAGCAGCTGGAGAATATTTACGCGAACGAACACAGTAATGTCCTTATAATCTACGGAAGGGCCGGAATAGGCAAGACCACCCTTGCGCTGAAGTTCTGCGAGAATAAGGAATATCTGTATTACAGGGCAAACGAGGTCAGTGAGGAGGAACAGACTTCGCTTCTCGAAAAAGCCGTTATCGGCAGGATGATGGCGGATTCGGAGCGCAAGAAGGTCCTCATCATCGACGAGTTCAGGTTTGCCGTTTTCCCGGGGCTTAAGGAAAAGCTGATAAAGCTTATCTCCCAGGAGGAACGCTTCGGACGCTATATGGTCCTTCTGCTTTCTTCGTCCACCAACTGGGTCGAGAATTCGATGGTGGCCGAGAATAAGGATTTTGTACGCTATGTAACAGGTATTTTCAAGATAAAAGAGCTTTCCTTCGCCGAAACGGTCGAATGGTTCCCGAAATCAACGGCAGCCGATTGCGTCGTCATCAGGGGCATCATGGGCGGTGTTCCCAAGTATTTGAAGTACTGGCAGGAAAACAGAAGAGTAAGAGAGAATCTTCTTGCACTGTTCTTTGCGCCCGACGCGCCCCTGCTGACCGAAGCGGAGTATCTGCTGAAACTCGAACTCAGGGAGCTTACGGCCTACAATACGATACTCACGGCCCTTGCATCCGGCAGGAACAAGCTGAACGACATCTACGAATACACCGGCTTCGGGAGAGCGAAGATAAGTGTTTATCTTAAGAACCTTTCCGAGATGGATATCGTTGAAAAGGTCTACTCCGTAAATGTAAGGAATTCGGAGAATACTAAAAAGGGCGTGTACAGGATCAAGGACAATTTCCTGAATTTTTATTACGCCTATGTATTTCCCAACATTTCGGAAATCGAAAGCGGACAGGGAAAAACAGTTTACAGCAAGGCTCTTATTCCGGATTTTGACAGATTCATGCGCAAGAGCTTTTCCGAGGTCTGCCGTGAATATCTTGAGATAATGTCAAAATTCAAGAAGCTGGGCAGGAATTATAACGAATGGCACTGCTGGTACGGGAAGAAGGGGATTCTCGACATAATCGGCCGTGATCAGGAGCAGAACATGCTTGTTGGAATGTGCTATTATTCCGACAGTCCCGCCGATTACGAGCTTCTTGAGGAGTTTAAATCGCTTATCGAGGAGGCCGGCATACGTCCGAAGAAGCTGTGCCTGTTCAGTAAGAACGGTTTTGAACCCGAACTCCTCGGATACGCAAGAGATGAAAATATCATGACAGTTTCTCTTAACGATCTCTGATGATAATTGACATTGTATTTGCGTATTGCTAGAATAATTAATATATGGGAGGTTTTAGCATGAACTTTTTCAGAAAAGCTGTAAAAGCGGTTCTTTTAAAATATATCATGGTAGCGGCTCTTGCCGCTGCTGTACTTGGTTTTTCATCCGGCACTCAGGCAGGGGCAGAGGAGAATGCCGAGGATTTCGTTTATTATGTCGGAACCGCAAACGGAACCGTTAATGTCCGTTCGGGGCCCGGCGTTGAATATGACCAGCTGACCGATGCTGCAGGCAACAAGATCAAGCTTTCCGCCCAGGAGGAAGTTGTCATCATAGGTGAGGCTGCTTCTTCGGAAGGCAAGATCTGGTATAACATCAAGTTTGAGCGTGAAGGTGTTGAATACAAGGGTTATGCTACAAGCTCCTATGTATCAAAGGATGAGTCAAGAACCATCACACCCACTCCTACACCTACTCCGGAGCCTACACCCACACCTACACCCACTCCCGAACCCACACCCGAGCCTACTGCGGAGCCTACGCCCACACAGCCGCTGGTTCCCGAGAACACCGAGAAGGGCAACAGCCGTGAGGAGATCCTTAAGACCATCCTTATCGTTATCGGAGTCGCTGTTGTAGTTCTTATCGGACTGATTGTCTTCAAGCTTGTTTCCGACAGAAGACCCGGCCGCGGCGATGCAGCATCGAAGAAGGTTGACAAGCTCAGAAAGCTTAATATCGATAATCATGACAGCGGCAGGAAGGTACCACAGATCAAGAAGCTGGACACCGATTCTTCCGTTGCGGAAGAGGTTCGTCAGGATGTTTATTACAAGCGCAGCACCATGACCGAGGATGACATCCGCAAGAACGCCGAGAAGGATACCGACGAGAGACGTGCATTAAGAGCCGCGATCGACCGCCTTCAGGAGCATGACATCGTATATCATACAACATACGGTGAAGGTGAGGTATTCGACAACTCCGATGTTAAGCTCATAGAGGTTCGTTTCGGCAACGATATGCGTTTTCTGAAGAAGGATCAGCTCGTTGCCAAGAAGGAGCTTCTTCTGATCGATGACGAGGATCAGTCGATCGCAAAGAGAAGAAACAGAAGAAAGACTACAAAGTAATTAAAAAATAAAGGGCTGCCGCTCAATGATATGAGAGGCAGCCCTTTTTGCCGTTAAAGGTATTTACGGTATTCCTCAAGTATTTTCTTCATGGCCTCGGGCCCGGGAGCACCGATCGTATTGCGGCGCTCGACGCAGCTCCGGATAGATATTGCATCGTAGACATCGGGCTCGAATACAGGTGATATGGCTTTATAGTCCTCAATGGACATCTCATCGAGTGCAATGTTTCTTTTGAGGCAGAAGAGCACAAGCTTTCCGACGATCGTATGGGCGTCTCTGAACGGAACGCCTTTTCCTACGAGGTAATCTGCAGCATCTGTCGCGTTTGTAAAGCCGCCGGCAGCGCTCTTAAGCATATTCTCCTTGTTGAAGCGAAGAGTGGCGAGCATTCCGTCGAACAGTTCAAGGCAGGAGATAACAGTATCGGAAGCATCAAAGAATACCTCCTTATCTTCCTGCATATCCTTGTTATAGGCCAGAGGAAGGCCTTTAAGCGAAGTGAGCATCGACATCAGCGCACCGTAAACCCTTCCGGTCTTGCCGCGTACAAGCTCGGCGATATCGGGATTCTTTTTCTGGGGCATTATCGAGCTTCCGGTAGAATACGCATCATCGATCTCAATGAAGCGGTATTCGTTGGTGTTCCAGATGATTATCTCCTCGCTGAAGCGGGAGAGATGCATCATGATAGTTGCAAGCGCGCTGAGAAGCTCTATGATGTAATCCCTGTCAGAAACGGAATCCATACTGTTCAGTGTTGGTCCGTCGAAGCCGAGAACCTCGGCAGTGTACTCGCGGTCAAGGGGATATGTAGTTCCTGCAAGTGCACCTGAACCCAAAGGGCAGTAGTTCATCCTTTTTCTGATGTCTGCAAGCCTTGATCGGTCACGCCTGAACATCTCAAAATAAGCTCCGAGATGGTGGGCGAGCGTTACGGGCTGGGCCTTCTGAAGATGAGTAAAGCCGGGCATGTAGGTCTGTGTATTTTCAGACATGATGCGGTACAGAGTCCCGAGCAGCTTCCTGATGACAGGATCTAGGCTGTCGATGTAGTCCCTGGTATACAGGCGCATATCAAGAGCAACCTGATCGTTGCGAGAACGTCCTGTGTGAAGCTTCTTGCCTGCTTCGCCGATTCGTGAGGTCAGCTCGGCTTCAACGAAGCTGTGGATATCCTCGGCTGTTTCGTCGATGGCAAGTCTGCCCTGTTTGATATCCTCAAGTATTGAATCAAGGCCATTCTTTATTGCCTGTCCTTCTTCAGCGGTAATAATACCCTGTTTGGCCAGCATTCCCGCATGAGCGATGCTGCCGCGTATGTCCTGCTCAAAAAAACGTTTGTCAAAGCCGATCGATGCATTGAACTGATATACCTGTTCGTTGGTCTCGCCGGTAAAACGTCCGCCCCAAAGCTTCATATCGAAAAGCTCCTTTTATTTTTTTATTATGAACAATCATAACTGTATTTTGCCGGTCTTGCAAGGCAATACTGTTAAGTTGACAAGAAAATCCTGTTGAAATCACGACTGTGTGTCGCTATAATTATACTGAACGAATGTGCGGGAGAAACAGATCCGGTCAGTGCCGGATCTTACAGAGGAGCAGTAAAATGTTTAACAAGAAGAATGATACAGAGGTTCTTATCAATAATAAAAGATATACTCTTTCAGGCTTTGAGAGCGAGGAATACCTTCAGAAGATCGCGTCCTTCATAAACGGCAAGATCAACGATCTGAAACAGCAGGATGCCTACAGAACGATGGACCATGAAATGAAGGCCGTTCTTCTTGAGATCAATCTTGCCGACGAGTATTTCAAGCTTAAGCGCCAGTTTGACGAGAGTGAGGACGACAGCGATTCGAAGAGCAACGAGATCTACTCCTTAAAGCACGAGATCATGTCGCTTCAGACAAAGCTCGAAAAGGCCAATAAGGAGATCGAACGTCTCAGGGATCAGAACGTCGACGAGCAGAAGAAGAACGTTAAGCTTGAGACCGAGCTTGCTTCCGAACGAAAGAAGTCATCAGGCAGATAAGAAGCGTTTGAAACCAGCTATAAAGGCACTCTGTTAAATGCAGGGTGCTTTTCTTGACCGGAGGTATTGTAATGAGAAGCTTTGAACTACTGGCACCCGCAGGCTCACCCGAAGCCTTGAGAGCCGCAGTCAACGCGGGAGCGGATGCGGTATACATCGGCGGTTCCGCATTCGGAGCGAGGGCTTATGCCGACAACCCGGACTGCGACGCTCTGATAGAGTGCATTCATTTCTGCCATCTGCGCGGAAAGAAGCTGTATCTGACCGTTAATACCCTGTTCAAGGAAAAGGAACTTGAAGAGGAGCTGTATCCTTTTCTGAGACCGTATTATGAGGCAGGACTTGACGCCGTGATAGTTCAGGATCCCGGTGCTATATCATTTATCAGCGAGCACTTCCCGAAGCTGCCCGTTCATTTGAGCACACAGGCCGCAGTTACGATGGCCGAGGGGACGAAGAAGCTCAAAAAGACCTTTAAAAATGTTACCCGTGTTGTTCCGGCACGTGAACTGTCTCTTGAAGAAATAAAACAGCTCAGGAAGGATACCGGGCTTGAGATAGAAATATTCGTTCACGGAGCTCTGTGCTTCTGTTATTCGGGTCAGTGCCTGATGTCCGCAATGATCGGAGGCAGGAGCGGAAACAGGGGAAGGTGTGCCCAGCCCTGCAGAAAGCTTTATGATGGCAATTACCTGCTGTCTCCCAAGGATCAGTGCCTGCTCGGATCCATTCATGAGCTGATGGCGGCCGGTATCGATTCCTTCAAGATCGAGGGACGCATGAAAAGCCCGGAATATACCGCAGGTGTAGTTTCGGTCTACCGCCGGTATATGGACCGGTACATTGAACTCGGTGACAGGGAATATCGGAAATGGCTCGACAATAACAGGTCAGTGCTTGAGCGTGATATTAATGAACTTAAGGAATTATACAACAGAGGAGGCTTCAACGAGGGCTATCTGAAGGATCATAATTCGAGCGGTATGATGAGCCTTGAACGGCCCAATCATTCAGGACTTGAAGTCGGAGAGGTCATCACTGTACGCGGAAGAGAGGCTGTTGTGAGATTCACCGGGGACACGAACGATCATGATGTCCTTGAGATTCGTTCCGGCAATACAAAGGTGTTTGAATTCACTCTTGGAGCAGGTATTCAGGCAGGAAGCACCTTCAGCTGCATCACCATGAAGGATCAGAGGGCCGCTGTCGGAATGAAGGTGTTCAGAATGCGCAATGAAAGACTTCTAAATTCGATACGAAAGAAGTACATTGAAAGGGATACCAAAGTTCCGCTCAGAATGGTCTTTGAGGGATATCTCGGCAGGGAGGCGCTTCTCCGCGTTTCTTCCGGTGATGTGAGCGCGGAAGTACTTGGCAATGTGATCGAACCTGCCGGAAAAGCGCCTGCCGAAAGGGAAGCTGTTGAAAGACAGCTTGCTAAGCTTGGGGAGACCGATTTCTACCTTGAACACGAACCTAAGATAATCCTTGATCCCGGTGTTTTTGTCCCTTCGGGAATGCTCAACAATATGAGAAGAGAAGCTGTCGCGGAGCTGAAGGAGAAGATCCTTGCCGGGGCAGAGCGGAGCGCAGCTTCAGGGCAGAATACATTAAATGCTGAAATCGGAAGAACTGAGAAAGAACATGACGGAGATAAAGTAAAGGATCAGGGCAGAGAAACCGGCATTATCTATTCATTCAGGGATATTGCGGTTCTTGAGAAGGCGATAGATGTTGTCGGCACGGACTGCGACATATATTATAATATACAGAGCTTTGATACGACTACTGTAGAAAAGCTTTGCAATGCGGTAAGTGAGAAATGCAGAGGAAAAGAGATCGGGCTGTGGCTTGGTCTGCCCTATGTTTCGAGGGCTGATGTTTACTCCGGGCTTAAGCAATATGTGGAGGATATTCTTGACCGTTATCCCTCAATCGGTTTTATCGCCCGCAGCCGTGAGGAAGTATATCTGCTAGATGAGATAAAAGCTAAGTACAGGACGGATTATAACCTGTATGTAATGAACCGGCGCGCGGCAGATTACTATGGTATGGAGTATACGCTTCCGCAGGAGCTTACCCTTGAGGAGCTTGAACCGGTCGCTTCACCTGAGGCAGAGATGATAGTATATGGTTACCAACCCGTAATGTTTTCTGCCCAGTGCCTGTACAAAAACAAATTCGACAGATGCAAAGGACAGGGCAGTGATTTTGTAACGATAACCGATGAACTCGGACATGATTTCAGGGCAGTACAGCAGTGCTCGTTCTGTACGAATATCATTTATAATTCCGCAAGGCTCGACCTTACCGGTGAGCTTGAGGATATCAGAAAGCTCGGTGTCAGGGCAGTCAGATATGACTTTACCTTTGAAGACGCTGAAACTGTTAAATCAGTCATCACGACCGGCAGGCCCGCGGACGACGAGCCTTCAACATACGGGCTTTATAAAAGAGGTGTTCAGTAGAAAAAAGGTACATAAAAACGCTGACTTGACATCATGGGAACATTCGGTTACACTTCTAAACAGTTTTGATAACGCACCGAAAGCGAGGGTTTTTACCATGGTAGAAGCAGTCAGCTGTGGTGGTGTAGTTATTTTCAGAGGAAAGATCTTATTACTGTACAAGAATTACAGGAATAAGTATGAGGGATGGGTGCTTCCTAAAGGAACGGTAGAGGAAGGCGAAGAGTACAATGATACGGCTCTGCGTGAGGTCAAAGAGGAGACCGGCGTGGAGGCGACGATCATCAAGTATGTAGGTAAGAGTCAGTATACTTTCAATACGCCTCAGAATACTGTCATGAAGGATGTGCACTGGTATCTCATGATGTCTGACAGTTATTACAGCAAACCACAGAGAGAGGAATACTTCTGTGACTCGGGTTACTATAAGTATCACGAAGCCTATCATCTTCTGAAATTTGCGAATGAGAAGCAGATTCTGGAGCAGGCATACAGTGAATATGTCGACTTGAAGAAGAGTAACCTTTGGGGCAATAAGAAATATTTCTGAAAAAACAGG
>CAJOQS010000154.1 GCA_905236925.1 uncultured Lachnospiraceae bacterium
CATATTCAAAATGCTTCCTGACCATGAGCATGAATATCCTGTACAGCTGCTCCCTTGTATAATTCGGGAAGTTCAGTATATACGGCATGCGGCTCCTGAGGCCGGGATTGCCCTTCATGAGCTTATCCATCTCCTCCGTATAGCCTGCCATTACCACCAACATATCGTCACGGTGATTCTCCATTTCGGATACCAGCGTGGCCAGTGCTTCTTTTCCAAAGTCATTCTTCGAGGAATCCTCCTCGTAAAGCGAATATGCCTCATCGATGAACAGGACCGATCCGTAGGAATCACGGCATATTGTCGCGGTTTTGACGGCCGTCTGTCCGACATATTCGGCTACCAGATCGCGTCCCGTGTACTCGAAGAATCCGCCTTTTCTGAGTATTCCTTCTTCACGCATTATGCGTCCGATGATGCGTGCGACGGTGGTCTTTCCCGTTCCGGGCGCCCCGGTGAACCTCATGTGAATGCAGGGCCTGTCCAGCTTCTCGTTGGACATGGATATCTTTACCTGCGCTATTATTTCCTTAATGCGGGCGGTTATCTCCTCCATACCGATAAGCTCGCCAAGCTCTTCATACCCTCCGTCCGGCTTCTTTACATTGTCCGAAAGGGGAGCGATATCATCACCTCCGATGCTGACCCACGCATTCCGATCGTGAGCCTCCTCACCGTTCTCCTCGATATCCTTCGCTTCTTCCGCGGCCTTCTGCATTATGATGGAGTGACCGATCTTTTCCATAGTCTTGAAGCCGTAGAAACGTCCGTCGGACTTCTCGGCGGCAATCATTTCAAGTACCTTGTCCCTGATATTGGAGTTTGGCATATACCTGGTATCCGTGATCGTATTCCACAGAGATTCGATAAGAGCACTCTCGCATATCGGAGGAACCTGTATCACCTTAAGGAGCATCTGATCAGACAGAAGCTCCGTTATATCGTCCAGTGCTCTTTTTTCAAGAAACGGTACCCTGAAAGCAAAAATATAGTCGTTCCTGTAATCGTAAAGACAGTTGAGAAAATCCCGAAGCTCCTGCTTCTTTGAGGCTTCGAGGAAATAGGAGATATCAAGCCCTACAATGCTGAGATTCTTCTCCTCTCTGTAGGTATCGAGTTTTTCAAAAACATCATCGACGCTGATATACTCGTTGTTTGTTTCGCTCCCGATCCTGAGATCGAGGTACCGGTCACGGATCCCGTCTCCGTCGGAGGACGCCGGACTTTCCTTTTCAGATCCGTCCTTGTCATTCACGCCATCAACGCCTTCAAAAGCCCCGAGTGCTTTTAACAGGCAGCCTGTCCGCGCGACCATGGATGTAAAGCCGTATCCCCGGTCCACCGCAATGAGATAATTCTGGAGCATAAGAGATTTGAGAGCATTCCGCTCCCTAAGGACCGGAACCACATCTATGAGTTCGGCTATTGCCTTCAGGTAATCTCCGACGCCGTAGAAAGTGTCGTAGGTAGACTTTATCTCTTTTTCGAGTTCCGGACTGCCGTCAACCCTAACGATCGTAATACCGGTTACACGGGATGTATCCTCGAAAACCTCCGGAAGAGCCTTTTCCACGGCCTTCCTGCATTCCGCCCTGTTTTCCGCCTCGATCCTGTAGCTGGCAAATGTAAGCCTGTAAAGATACATTTCAACGGAACCCCTGCTACGTTCCTTCTTGATGGCATCAAGCAGGATATTCCAGAACGTTCCGACCTCATCGATCCGTTCCAACGCCAGTTCATTGTCTATGTCAACTCTTGCCAAAAACGCAGCCATTAAAAACCTCCGCACATTACCTTCTTTTGGGCATAATACGCCACTTTTTATTTTACTTCCATTGTTGTTCCCTGTAAAGAAAAAAAGTGCGTAAGGGTCCTCCGCTCAGTGAGCGGAGGACCCTTACGCATCATTTATTGAAGGACAGTATGATCATATCTCTATTTTTCCGGCAGCTACGGCCTTTCCGGACCTTCTGTCGAACACTTTTGCCTTGATTCTCATTTATCCTATCGTACGCCCTGTCCTTTCGATATATTCCCTATACTCCATAAGTGCCGCATGCTCACGCTTGTATAGGCCGTATACGGGCACATCGGACTCATGGTAGTCCTCATATCTTTCGAATAGCTCCAGCGCCTCATCCAGCGGCTTCCAGACGTAAGTATATCCGGCACGCTTCTCGGCCTCGGTAAGATGCTGTATTCCCGTTTCCTCGACCAATTCGCATGCATAGTAGTGATTGATGTGCTTCCATACATCAAACAATTCTTCAATATCAAGGAAACCTCTTTCGGCACGTACCTTCATTCCGGTCTCCTCAAGCATCTCCCTTTCGCAGCATTCCGCATAGGTCTCATTTCCTTCAACTCCGCCGCCGGGGATAATATACCTGTCATTGTTTGTCTCGTGGCTCAGAAGCACCTTTCCGTCTTTTACGAGAATTCCCCTGCAGGCATGGCGAAGCACGTCAACATGACCGAGATAATCGTCGTTGACGAGCCGGATCGTCCTTGCCGGCTCCTTAGGTATCCTCATGAGATAATGCTCCTCATCCTCTCCTGCTCTGTAGGCTCCGTTGCGTATCATTACCATCTGCGATGCGATATTGTCTTTGTTAACACGGAGAAAGATCTCATCCTCCGGAACTATATCCTTTGCAATCTGAAGCGTCAGCCTTAAGCCTTCCGTTCCATAGCCCTTTCCCCTATGCCTGCTTGAAATGCTGTATCCGATATGCCCCGCGCCGTTGCGCAGAGCCTCGGTCAGATAATGTCTGATCCTGAACTCGCCTACAAGACTGTCACCGTCCCACAGATAGTAATATGTTTCCGGCACAAACCAGTCAGGCATATTTACAGGATGCTCGTGTGACATCAGAGTCGGAAGAACCTTCTCCTTATATTCCTCAAAGGATACTCCGTTATAAGGATTTGTAAGACCGTTCTCGTCAGCGGACAGTGAAGTTGTATAAGCCCACTGTGCCTCGATATCCCTGGTGTTTAATTTCCGCAGTTCCATTTTTCTGCCTTTCCCCGCATAAATGTGGAGATTACCGTCAGTTCATCACTTCTTCCAGCATTTCCGGACGGCATCCATGATCTCCAGCATTCTTACGGATTCCTCAAGCGGCATGGACCTGCTTTGCGTAAGTCCCTTTTCAATGCAATCCGCGCTTTCGAGGAATTCATATTCATATCCGCTTATCTGCTCCGGAACATCTATATGCTTCACAAGCCTGTCCCCGTTGTCATAAACATTGATCTCAGAAGGGTTATTGATATTCTCGACAACCATATAGCCCTTGTCTCCGTGGAAGATGCCCTTGCGGTCCGAACGGGGGAATATGCTGTGAGTCAGCACAGCCATCCGTCCGTCGCGGTAAAACACCGTAATGGATTCGTCCGCATCCACTCCCGTTTCAAGGAATCGTACCGAGGATTCGATCCTCTCGATATCATGTCCGAAGTGCATCAGCATGAAATTAATGCCGTAAACTCCTATGTCAAGCAGTGCGCCGCCTGCAAGCTCCGGTCGGATTATGCGCTCGACATGTGAGATCGGATAGGATAGATTTGCGGTCAGCGTGTAAACCTGCCCTATGATCCCGCTCGCAAGCATATCGTTAATGATCTGACGCGAAGGCATGTATCTGGGCCATATGGCTTCCGAAACATACACCTTCTTCTCCCTCGAAAGCTCCATTATCTCTCTTGCCTGTTCGGCATTCTCGCAGAAAGCCTTTTCGCAGAGCGCGGGTTTTCCGTGCTCGATGCAAAGCTTCATGTGCTCAAAATGATGTGAATGCGGTGTGGCGATATAAACCAGCTCGACATCCTTATCGCAGAGCATCTCCTCGTAACTGCCGTAGGCCTTTTCATAACCATGCTCCGCCGCAAAGCGCTCCGCCTTCTCCTTATTCCGCGAAGCAACCGCTTGGCATCCTATCGTCTCCATTTGTTCAAGAGTCCTAGAGACCTTACCTGCTATGGACCCTGCCCCTAAAATACCTATCTTCATATATATCCTCTTTCTCAGCTTGCGAGATCGCGTTTGTTGTATCCGTAAAAAGCGGTGGCTACACAGATAATCGTAATGATCAGGCCGGTAACAACCGCCTTGACGGGAGTCTTTTCTCCTGCCATTATCTCGGAAGCATTGGCATATGAGAACGGACCCATAAACAGGTAATCCTTAAGATCGGGCACCACCCTTCCCACAATGTCGTATACATAAAAGATAAGCGCGATCCCAAGCCCCGCACCGGTCTTGATACGTGTGGACAGTGCGGATACAAGAAAGCAAATGCCCGCGATCTCTATGTTCATAAGCATCTGGCAGACGAGAAATGTGAAAAGCTCCTTTCCGGGCACATGCTCTCCCAGGATAAAGAAACCTGAAAGGTACAGAAGCCCACAGACTACGGTAAACAGTACGAGCACCGAAAGAACACACAAACCCTTGGCGGCAAGAACCTTACTCCTTGAAACGGGAAGAGAGAGCAGGAATTCTCCGGAATGACGGTCTTCTTCCTTGGATACTATTCCTATAGCCATTAATGCCGCAAACATGGCACCTCCGAGTCCGTGAACCGTACCAACCTCGGTTGCGAAGAATCCCTTCAGGGTAGCTATGCTTAATGTGCTCATCCCGAACGCATCGGAAAAAGCCCCCATTCCCGAAAACATGTCACCCATCTCTTCAATATCGTTCTTCATAGTCTTAAAAGTGAGCATGCAGGCAAGTCCCATAAGTCCCACTGTAAAGCTCCAGATAACGAGGGTCTTAAGATTGAGTTTTAATTCACGCAGATAAATATGCTTCATCACGCTTCCTCCTCATCTTCGTAGAATTTAAGGAACAGATCCTCATCGATCTTCGGAGAATCGAGAAGCGTAAGGCGTCCCTCCCTCATTATGGCAGCATTCCTGCAATATCTGTTGACTTCCGAAAGCACATGGGTGGAAAGGATACAGGTTGCCCCCGCCGCCACATACTCGTTGATAAGGTCAAAGAATTTCTTCTGGATAAGAGGATCAAGGCCACTGGTGGGCTCATCGAATATAAAGAGTCTGGGTCTGTGCTGCATCGCGCATACTATGCTTACTTTCTTCCTGTTTCCGAGAGACAGTTCCTTGATCCTTTTGTCTGTGGCAACTTTCAGTCTCTCGCAAAGCTTTCCCGCTTCCTCGGTGCAGTCAAGGCCCCGTACATCGGCTGCATATCTTATAACATCGGAAACCCGCATAGTATCGTAAAACCATGCTTCGGAAGGCATGTAGCCCACGTTCTTAAGGATCTCTTCGTGGTCCTTCACGCTGTCCATCCCAAGGACTTTTATGTCGCCCGAGTCGATCTTCAAAAAACCGAGCATAGAGCGGATGGTAGTTGATTTTCCCGCACCGTTAGGTCCTAAGAATCCGAAGATATCCCCCTCTTTTACGGAAAGAGATACATCGATGACTCCCCGGGCTTTGCCGTAGCTTTTAGTCAGACCGTTTATCTCAATGATATTTGACATGCCTTTCCTCCTGTTTTTCATATACCTTACTGAAAATATTACCATTACTCACGAAGCGCGATAGCTTCACATATAATCCATCAGCGTTTTTATGTCTTCCTCTGTTGTTGCCCAATCGGTCGCAAGTCTTATCACCGTATGGTTTTCGTCCATCTTTTCCCAGAAACCGTATCCAACATGTTCAGACAGTTTTTCAAGCCTGTCATTCTCGATTATGATGAACTGCTGGTTCGTGGGCGAATCAATAAACAGCCTGTATCCCTTTTCCTCAAGCCCTCTTCTCAATGCTTCTGCCATACGGATGGCATTTTTGCCCATCTCATAATACAATCCGTCCGTAAACAGCGTGTCGAACTGCAGGCCAAGAATCCATCCCTTCGCGAGAAGCGCTCCGTGCTGCTTTATGATTGGAACCGGGTGCTTTACGGGGACGCCGTGAGGGAACACAACAGCCTCTCCGAACAATGCGCCGACCTTTGTACCGCCTATATAGAACACATCGGTAAGCTCGGCTATATCCTGTATCGTCACATCAGTCCTGCTGCTCATGAGTCCGTAAGCGAGCCTTGCACCGTCAAGAAACAGAGGGATATTATATTCCCTGCAGACCTCAGAGATCTCCGTAAGCTCCTTATTTGAATACAACGTGCCGTATTCCGTGGGATGTGAGATATACACGGCTCCCGGAAACACCATATGCTCATGGTTTGCATCCGAGTAGAAATTGCTTATCAGCTGCTTTACATCGGCCGCCTTTATCTTACCGATGCTGTCGGCGTACAGAGCCGCTCCGTCCCGCATTTGTTCTCTGATACACGGGATAGTGAGGACCTTGTGCCCGGCAAACTCGATCGCTCCCGCTTCGTGAGCGGCCACATGCCCCGTGTCCGCTGCAACAACGCCTTCATAAGGTTCAAGAAGCATGTCAATGATCGTCTGATTGGTCTGTGTACCGCCCACCAGAAAGAAAACGTCACCGTTTTCACAGCCGCATATCTTCTTTATCCTGTCTGCCGCGCTCTTACATATTTCATCCGTTCCGTATCCGTCATACTGGTCAAAGTTTGTCTCCATAAGCCGTTCCAGTACTTTCGGATGCGCCCCTTTTGTATAATCACTCGAAAATGAAATCCTGTTCTTTCTCATTCGCATTTCCTCTTTTCATCTGTTCCGGTCGTATTCCTCCGCCGCATCAATCTAACTGTAGCTCATAATCGATCAAAGTCATTTTTTCGTTGACGGGCTTTTCTTCCCCTACTCTTACAAACCCGCATTTCTCGTACAGATGGCAGTTTCTTCCCTCCTGCAGGATCGTCTCAAGCTTCCACGTTTTGACTTCCGGGTACAGTTTAAAAGCCTTCTGTATCGCGGCGTAGCCTATTCCGCGATTCCAGAACTTGGGATGTATGAATATCGGGCTGATGAACGAAACCTTTTTTTCATCCGGATCGTTGTGCCCGAGATTGATCGCTCCCACTCTGGCGCCGTCCATGACGATAAAATAATATTTTCTGTTCGGGCGGGCCGCTCTTGCCTTGATGCGTTCGAGAGGTTCGATCGCAGGCGATCCCTCATCATGGTATTTCTCATACAGAGGCATGAAGCTCTCCACCTGCATCTCGTGCAGCATCGGCAGCTCATCCTCCGCTACTTCTTCGAGCCTGACGCGGTTCAGCATTGCGGTACTGCTCTTATCCGGCAGCGCAAAGCGCTCCTTAATCATGCGTGCCACTACATCGGGCTCAAGATTCGTATTATCGATCTTAATGTAGTTCTCAAAGGGGATCTCGCCTTTGTTACTTACCGTGCGGTATTTGGTTTCCTCCCTGATCATCCTTTCCTCGGAGATCGCCAGATCGCGCTTTGAAGCCTTGTTGCGAAGCCTGTTCTCGGTCTTGTTCCTCTCAAGCCTTACGGCCCGGTCAGCCACGAGTTCCACGTAATAGACCTTACCTCCGGTTGCCTCAAACTTATCGGTTACACTCTTCATATAGTCCCAGTCGGACTGCATATCAAAAGCCCACATGATAGTAAATATCATGCCCCGGTAATCGGTCTTCAGGAACGCGTCAAAGATATCTTCGCGAAGCTTTGACACCACGGAACCGTCAAAGCGTCCGAATATCTCGATAAC
>CAJOQS010000155.1 GCA_905236925.1 uncultured Lachnospiraceae bacterium
AGCTTGAGTCCGAGGAGAAGCGTTTTATCAGCGAGCTTCCGGATATCAACATGTTTGATATTGATCCGAACAAGCCTACCGAGCAGCGTGTTCTTGAAGAAACGGACAAGATATTCGATTCGCCTCCGATCCTTCTGCAGCTCTGCGGTCTTCGCGATATGAAGAAGCAGTCCGGCCTTCTTTCACTGTTCTTCGATGCTCTGCTGAACATTCAGCTCGCAATGGCGTTCAACGATACTACAAAGACCAATCTTGTCGCCGGGTTTATAAGGGATTATTATTCCAAGGTCGAGGCATTTTTCGGATCGGAGAATAATTACAGCTCAGTTGTCAACGAGAGATATATCTTCAAAAAGCTCTGCAGTGAGGCTCTCGGTGAAAGTGCGCTCAACCTCAGAAAATCCGGTGACAGCTTCGATAAGTACTGCGAGTACTGTGCTTCTGCAGGTGCTCCGGTAATACCTTCCAATGTAGTAGTTAAGCCGGAAGCTCCTTCACGTGAGGCGGTTTCCGTCAAAAAGATTGTCAATACCGAGAAGGATGGTGAGGCTGAACCGGCCAATACGCTCAGCGACGCTACGAATCTTGACAAGCTCTTAAAAGAGCTCGACGGACTCGTGGGCCTTGAAGCGGTTAAAAGTGAGGTACGTTCGCTCATCAATCTTATTAAGGTCAGGGCACTTCGCAAAAAGCACGGACTGCCGCTCATGGATATGAGCTATCACATGGTCTTCACAGGCAATCCCGGAACCGGAAAGACCACGGTTGCGCGTCTGATCGCCGGCATCTACAGGGAGCTTGGACTTTTGTCGAAGGGCAACCTTGTTGAGACCGACAGATCGGGACTTGTTGCCGGCTATGTGGGCCAGACTGCGATCAAGGTTCGTGAGGTTGTGGAAAAGGCCCTCGGCGGTGTTCTTTTCATTGACGAGGCTTATGCTCTTGTTAATCAGTACAGCAACGATTTCGGTGACGAAGCGCTCGAAACGCTGGTTAAGCTGATGGAGGACCATAGGGATGACCTTGTTGTGATAGTAGCCGGCTACACTGACGAAATGCATGAATTCCTTAAGGCCAACACCGGCCTTACTTCAAGATTCAACAAATTCATTACCTTTGACGATTACAGCGACGAGGAGCTTATGGATATCCTGCGCTCTATGGCTGAAAAGGCAGGCTTTAAGATAGAAGACTCCGCCGTTGAAAAGTGCAGGAGCATCATTGAGGGCTTCGATGGAAAGGCACGTGTTGATTTCGGCAATGCCAGAGGTATACGAAATCTTTTCGAAAGGATCGTTGTCAATCAGGCGAACAGGATCAGTATGCTCGAGGAGCCTTCGATCGAAGATCTTACAAATATCACTGCGGAAGACGTGATAAACTGATATGGATAATACAAACAGCAGCTTTAGATTCACGGCCGGGGATATAATTGTCGGCCTGATTGGTATTGTGCTCTGCGCCGGTGCTATGATCGGCGCTAACATGCTTTTTAAAGAAGAGTTTACACTTTTTGCCGGATGGTGGATTTCCGTTCTGGCAATGGGTGTTGTTTGTATGCCCTTATGTGCAGCGGTTTTCTGTCGCTTTGCCGATCTTGGATGGATGTTCTCAAAGGTTATGGGAATAGCTTTTTCGGGTTGGCTCATGTGGTATCTGTCTTCACTACATATCCTCAGGTTCACAAGGACCGCCTGCATAGTATCCATAGGGATATGTCTTGCTCTGAACATTCTTTTTCTGATCCTTTATCCCCGCAGAAATGAGATCAAAATATCCGGAAAGCATATTTCCCTGTTTCTTCTGACGGAGGGTATTTTCCTTGTATTGTTCGTTTTCTGGCTCTTTATAAAGGGGTATGGCCCCAAAGCCTACGGAACCACTGAAAAACTCATGGATTTCGGTTTTATGATGTCCATGTTCAAATCGTATTACATGCCTCCGGAAGATTTCTGGCTGGCAGGGGAAAACCTGAATTACTATTATGTCGGGCAGTTTCTCGCAACTTATATTACAAAGGTCAGCGGCGTCGGAGTGGAGTACGGCTACAACTTCATGATGATGATGCTTCCTGCCATGGCTTTTTCGCTTCCCTCATCAATCGTCTATAATGTTTCAAGGGATCATCTCGTTGCCTCCGGCAGGGCTGACAAGCCTGTTACATCTGCTTTTCCGGTGCTTTCGGCCGGACTTGCGGGTATTGCCGTTTCCTTTTGCGGAAATATGCACTATGTGCTGTTTGCCAAAACCATTCCCACTATACGGAGCCTGCTCGGAATAGATAAACTTGCCGAATCCGCATCGTATACCTTCCCGGCATACTGGTTCCCGAACTCAACAAGATATATAGGCTATAATCCCGAGACGCACGACAAGACAATTCATGAATTCCCCAGCTATTCCTTTGTGCTCGGGGACCTTCATGCGCATGTCATCAATCTTATCTTTGTTCTGACAGTGGTTGCGGTTCTTTACGCGTATCTGCAGTTCAGAAGGGAGAGGATGGATTCCGCTTCAAAGGTAGGTGTATTTATTCTCGGAGAGACATGGGAAAAGGGCTCATATTTCGGGATCGCGTCATTTTTCCGTGAAGTATTCAATCCCTGTATTATCCTGACCGGTTTTTTCATCGGTCTGTTTCATACGACCAATTTCTGGGATTTCCCGATATACTTCGTAGTGGCGGGAGCGGTCATACTGTTCTCAAATGCAGTTATATACGATTTTTCGAAGAAGACCGTTATCCTGACCTTTTTCCATGCCGTAACAGTTATTGCGGCTTCGGCACTGACCTGTCTTCCGTTTACTCTGAGTTTTAAGAAGATATCGAGCTATGTGCTGTTATGCACTAGCAGGACGCCTCTGTATCAGCTTGTAATTCTCTGGGGACTTCCCATAACCGTGGTTGCGGTTTTTCTTGCCGTACTTATCAGGGACCGGAAGATGAGCGGAGTTTTTGAGAAGGGAGAGGGTTCCTGTTACACAGGTCCCGGAAAGCAGAACAGTCTTTTCCGGTTCATCGGAAAGCTTGAGCCCACCGACCTGTTCATACTCACGCTCGGTTTATGCGCGTTCGGTCTTGTCCTGCTGCCCGAGTTAATCTACGTTAAGGACATTTATTCGG
>CAJOQS010000156.1 GCA_905236925.1 uncultured Lachnospiraceae bacterium
AGGTTAGCTGGGGCTGGGATGCCGATGGAGACGGTGCCGAAAACGCCAGCGACGGTGTAAACGGCAAGACATGGGCAGGAACGGTTGATTCCGCTTCGCTCCGCGGAACCCTCATGATTCCCGCAGGCCAGGGCGATGTTATTGATATCGTCGCACTTGGTTGGGATTCTTATGCAGGAACACAGTTCATCATCAGACACTATACCGAGAGTGGAATCGTTGTAGGCGAAGTATCAGAGGCCACACTCAGCATCAACAACGCAGAGTGGTCCGATACCGGTGCTGTTATCACAACGGCTACGGTCAAGGGCAACGGCTCATACATGGTTAAGGCCGAGCTTCCCGCACCTCTTGGCGGCGGACAGTTCGAATGCCTTACTCTTCCCAACGGTGAGGAGATATTTGGAACCACATTTACAGTAACTGTTGACAAGGTCGTTCTGAACGGAGAGGAGATTGCCCTTCAGGGTACTTCCTATACCTGCTCCGCTGACGGCGGCGGTGTGGATACACGTGTAAACCTCTACAATGAGTGGAACAACCCCGATTTCGAGGCTGCCAACGGCAAGGGCTATATCGACTGCCGTACAGCAGGCGATCAGGCAACCGCAACCGCGAGACTTCTTACTCCCGAGCAGGTTGCCGCGATCCAGACCCTCGAGGTTTACTTCACCGTAGCAGGTGCTTTTGAGAACATGGCCGGTGGCAACGAGGTTGCAGGTTCGAATGCCGGACCCGTTGATCTTGACGGAACCTATAACGCATATCTGTGTTTCCAGACACCTACATATTCGTTCCGTAACAATTTTGATGAGCCCAATTACGGCCGCGGCGTAGTCGGCGATGACGGAATGGAATACTTCATGCAGGTTACCGGATGGGACGGCGATCTTGCCATTAAGAGAGACGGTGAGTTCCATGACGTTGTTATTGCAGGTAACGGTACTTATACCGTTTCGGTTGACGGACTTGATCTTACCGGTGATTTCGATTCTCAAGACCACATGAACTATATCATGCTCTCGACCGATATTCCCAACACCGACGAGATCACGATCAGTGATGTCAGCCTCAAGGTTGACGGCAAGAGCGTAGAGCTTCCCGACGGTTCCCAGGAGCTGAATAAGGAAAGCGTCAACTACATGCAGATCATGCTCGAGAGCTCGTACAGCAAGGGCGATATCGCTCAGATCGGCGCTTACAATGTTCCCATGACCTCCATGGAGATCACCTTTACGGTAAGCGGCTTCAACTATGATAAGGCTGTTGAGGAAGCTCCTGCCGCAACCGAGGCTCCCACAGCTGCACCCACCGAAGCTCCCACCGCAGCGCCCACAACGGCTCCCGTTCAGGAAGCTGCAGAAGAGAGCAGTTCCGGCAATGTAGGTCTTGTTATCGGGATCATTGCTGCGGTCGTTGTGATCGGCGGCGGATGCGCATTCTTCTTCATGCGTAAAAAGAAATGATCATTTAAGGCTTTATTGAGGAGATACGCTTATGGCACGGAAGGTTGAGGTCAGTAACGGCTGGACGGACAAGATATATTATGTGACCAGGATAAGTCTGTTATTCGCCTTTGTACTCGTATTTTTCAGTGAGTTCAATCCTGCAAGGATATTCACGCAGATGAACAAGAATGTTTCGCTTCTTACTGCGGCACTGTCCTACAACAGACTGATCGTAAACATTAAGTACGAGATCAATCACAACTATATCTTCAGCAGTGACATTCACAGTCTTATGCTTGCTTCGGCGCTCATGGTGGCGGGTGTTGCCGTCATGGCCGCCGGGGCGTGTGTCTCGCTTGGCAATCTGAAGATGAAGCGTATCTCCAATCTTATAACGATAGGCGGTTCTCTTATAACAGCCGGCGGTTTCGCAAAGATGCTCTCGACCTATGCATTGTATAAGTCGATCGATGCCGAGATCGCTGAAAAGATCGGGTTTAGCATGGCAGTGGACAGTCTGCCGGGTGTTCTGTATGCAATGCTCGGATTTGCAGGCCTGCAGTTCCTGTGCGGTGTGATTCTTGTGATATTCCAGCCCAGACCGCAGTCGGGCGAAAAATGTGAGATGCTCACGACCTACAGGCTATTTCTCATGTTTCTACCCTTTATTGTTCTGGCATTTATATTCTCGTATCTTCCTCTGTACGGATGGAGGTATGCGTTCTTTAACTACAAATCCGGGCCCGGAAACCTGAGCATGGACGATTTCGTCGGATTCAAGTGGTTTAGGAGTCTTGTCGACAATGCGATGACACGCAACGATATAGTCCGTGTCATGAAGAACACGCTGATCATGAGCGGACTCGGTATAGCAACGAGCTGGCTTGCCATGGCTTTTGCTATTTTTCTTTCCGAGATCAGGAACGGGCCTTTCCGTAGGATCGTTCAGGTTTTCACGACAATACCGAATTTTATCAGCTGGGTTCTTGTATATGCGATAGCTTTTGCCATTTTCTCCAATCAGGGATTTATTAACAATCTGCTGACACAGATAACCGGAGTTGCCCACAACAGGCTTTATCTGCAGGAGCAGAACATGCTTTACCTGAAGATGCTGCTATGGGGTATCTGGAAGGGTATAGGCTGGAGCGCTATCATCTATATAGCCGGTATTTCGGGGATAGACCAGCAGCTTTATGAAGCTGCAACGGTCGATGGTGCCGGACGCTTCCAGAAAATGTGGCATGTGACCCTTCCCGGACTTCTCCCGACTTATTCCGTAATGCTGCTGCTTTCGGTAGCCGGGATCCTGAGTAACGGAATGGACCAGTATCTGGTATTTTCCAACGCCTTCACGAAAAAGACTCTTGAGGTCCTGGACCTTTATGTTTACACTTTGGGTATAGGCGCCGGGAAGATCCCTCTTTCCACGGTAATCGGCATGTTAAAAACGCTGATCAGCGTTACGCTGCTGTTCGCTGCGAACGGCATTTCCAAGCTGGTCCGCTCGGAAAGCATAATCTAGGTGGAGGAGGAAGTACCATGGCCAGGACATCGAAGGGAAAACTTGCCGGAAAGGACATCGCGTTTTATGCTATTGATTACACGGTGTTCGGGGTATTTGCCCTGCTTTGCTTTTTCCCCTTTTACTATTTGTTTATCAACACTGTTTCAAGCAGCGAGATGGTCGCGCGCGGAGCAGTAAACTTTTATCCTATAGATTTTACATTGCAGCACTATAAGGATATGCTTGCGATAAGCGATCTCGGTCAGGCTTTTATCGTAACTGTATCCAGGACTGTTATAGGAACGGTGCTGATGGTAGTCGCGTCAGCGTTCTGCGGATATCTGATGACAAAGAACGAAATGTGGAAGAAGAAATTTTGGTACAGATTTCTTGTCATCACGATGTATTTTAACGCGGGTCTGATCCCGGGATACACAAACATGCTGATGCTGGGACTTACTGATAATTATCTCGGCTATATTATTCCGGCGATCGTTCAGCCCTATAACATTATCCTTGTAAAAACCTATATCGAATCAATACCTGCCGAGTTGGAGGAGAGTGCCTTTATAGACGGTGCGGGCCATATGATGATCTTCAGAAAGCTCATCTGGCCGCTGTCAAAGCCAATACTGGCGACTATAGCGATATTCGGTGCCGTGGGGCACTGGAATTCGTTTATGGATTCAATGATCAACATGCAGAACTCGCCTAACCTGCAGACGCTCCAGCACAAACTTTATATCTGGCTGAATCAGTCGAACAATCTGGCCTCCGCCATCGGATCTGCCCGATCGGCTTCGGATATGGAGAACATAATTGAACAGCTGAATTCGGGCAAGGTAATTAAATATACTATTGCAATGGTCACGGTTCTTCCTATACTTTTGGTATATCCGTGGATGCAGAAATACTTTGAAAAGGGAATCATGCTCGGTGCCGTAAAGGGCTGAGGAAAAGGAGCTTTTATGAAAAAGATCAGAAAGATATGTGCCTTACTGTTGGTACTGACCATGGCTTTTAGCCTGGCAGCCTGCTCAAAGAGCAATGAGCCCACGGGCAGAGGCGAATCGAATGTGACCGGAGAAGTTACGCAGAGTGCTTCGAACGAGCCAGTTGAACTGGTCGTATATTCCCAGCTTGCGAACTATTCCGGCGAGCAGGAGGGCTGGTTTGCCAAACTCCTTTTGGATAAATTCAATGCGAAAATAA
>CAJOQS010000157.1 GCA_905236925.1 uncultured Lachnospiraceae bacterium
CTCTGGGCGAGATCCTTACCGAGAAGTCCGGAAACCTGAACCTCGGTGTTCCCGGTATCATGTACCTCGGCGGTATCGCAGGTCTGACAGCTTCCTTTGTATACGAGACCGGCAATCCCAATCCGAACGGACTGCTCTCCGCTTTTCTCGCGCTGTTTTTCGCATTCCTGTTCTCGGCACTGGGCGGCCTGCTTTACAGTTATCTGACGATATCGCTCAGAACCAACCAGAACGTTACCGGACTTACGCTGACGATCTTCGGCGGCGGAGTCGCTAACTTCCTCGGCGGTATGCTCCAGAAGTTTGCGGGCGGCGTCGGACAGGTTTCTGTCGCTTCCGCTTCCTCGACCTTCAGGGCATACATTTCCGCCATTGCAGGCAAGGACACCAGCAGCCCGCTTTATGCGATCTTCGGCTACGGATGGCTGACTTATGTGGCGATCATCATCGCTATCGGCCTGTTCATTTTCCTGAACAAGACCCGTACCGGTCTTAATCTCCGCGCTGTCGGAGAGAATCCCGCCACCGCTGACGCTGCCGGCATCAACGTTACTCTGTACAAATACCTCGGAACCTGCATAGGTGCCGGTATTTCGGGTCTTGGCGGTCTGTATTACACAATGGACTATATCAAGGGCACATGGGCCAACGACGGCACGATCGAAGCACTCGGATGGCTTGCAGTTGCGCTTGTTATCTTCGCTACATGGCGCCCCGTCAACGCGATCTGGGGTGCGTACCTGTTCGGTATCGCGTACTGGGCATACCTCTACATCAGAGGTCTTAACCGCTACACGCTGGAGCTTTTCAAGATGCTGCCTTACGTGATCACACTGATCGTGCTGATCATTGTGTCGCTGAGGAGAAAGAAGGAGGATCAGCCGCCGGAGCATTTGGGGTTGCCGTACTTCCGTGAGGAGCGCTGAGGGAGTTATTTTTGGTACTGCCAAGTCACGGCGGTGGCGAGCAGGATAATTTACCTGCGATTTACGGTGCAGGCACGCAGGATTTTTAGTTACTGCCAAGTTGCGGCGGTGGCTGCGTAGTATTATTTACCTGCAATATACGGTGCAGGCTGCAACGGATATTTTTTCAAAAACAAGATCTTGTCGTTTTTGAGAAAAATATCCTGCGCGCCTGCACCTTAGTTTACGGAAAAAGCACCCTCACGCCAGCGCCTGATAATGCCGAGTGAAAAATAACTCTGCGCGCTCACATGTTCACGCGGAATGCTTCGGACAGAGAGGGATTGAGGATAAGAATATGGGAAGTATTTTGATAAAAAATATAGATACGGTCGTATCCTGCGATAGCAGGGATACGATGTACCGGAATGCGGATATTCTGATAAAGGATAATCTCATAGATAAGATCGGGCCGGCGGGGACGGTTGGGGTTGAAAAGGGATCCTCGAACGGCATGTCCGGTGAGGCATCTGATGTCAGGGTGATCGATGCAGCAGGAATGTTCTGCTATCCGGGGCTTATCAATACTCACCATCATCTGTATCAGATGTTTTCAAGGAACCTTCCCGAAGTTCAGAACATGGAGCTCTTTGACTGGCTGAAGACCCTTTATGAGATCTGGAAGAACCTTGATACAGAGGTCATAAGACTTTCTTCACTTGCCGGCATGGGCGGGCTTATGAAGCATGGCTGTACCACTTGCTTCGATCATCACTATGTCTTCCCGAAGGACTCCGGGGATCTGATCGGGACGCAGTTTGAGGCTGCTGACAGTCTGGGTATCAGAATGTACGCTTCGCGCGGAAGCATGGACCTTTCGGTAAAGGACGGCGGTCTGCCGCCCGACAGCGTGGTTCAGAGTGTGGATGAGATCATGCGTGACAGCATAGCTCTGATAGAGCGCTTCAACGACAAAAGCTACGGTGCGATGCATCGGATCGCTCTCGCACCCTGCTCTCCTTTCTCGGTTTCCGCCGATCTGCTTCGGGAAAGCGCAGTCCTTGCAAGGCAGTACGGTGTGCGCCTTCATACGCATCTTTGCGAAACTCTTGATGAAGAGAAGTATATGCTTGAACGTGAGCACGTTCGTCCGCTCGAATACATGCAGCGCCTCGGATGGCTCGGAAATGACGTTTGGTTCGCTCATGGCATTCATTTCAACGATGAGGAGCTGAAGCTTCTTGCAGATACAGGCACAGGCATTGCCCACTGCCCTATTTCCAACATGAAGCTCTCATCCGGTATAGCCCGTATCCCCAACATGCTTGCACTGGGCGTTAAGGTTGGACACGCCGTTGACGGAAGTGCCTCCAACGACGGCTCCAACCTCCTTGAGGAGATCCGCGCTGCCTATCTGCTCCACAGACTGAACAGCAGCAAACGCGCGCCTTCCGGCTATGATATTCTGAAAATGGCCACAGCCGGCAGCGCATCGATCCTCGGACGCGATGACATCGGTGTTCTTGCCCCCGGCAAATGTGCTGATATGTTCCTCGTTGATTCAAGGCGCTTCGAGCTGACCGGTTCCGGCCATGATCCCGCTTCCGTTCCTGCTGTGACAGGGATCAGTGAGCCTGTCGATTATACAATAGTAAACGGCCGGCTCACAGTTGAGCACGGC
>CAJOQS010000158.1 GCA_905236925.1 uncultured Lachnospiraceae bacterium
AACGGCGGAACCGGAGCGAAGATATTCCTGTTCGGCGCGGATTCGCTCGGACGTGACATATTCTCGCGTGTTCTTCTCGGAGCACGTATCTCGCTCACGATACCTTTTGCCAGTGCGATCATTTCCTTCTTCCTCGGAATAGCGATCGGATCGATATCCGGTTATTTCGGAGGCGTAACGGACATTATCATTCAGCGTATCATAGAGGTTATCGGAGCTGTTCCGCAGATCCCTCTGTGGATGGCGCTCTCGGCGGCTATCCCTCCCGGGATATCTACGATAAAAATGTATTTTTACATGACCCTGATACTTTCGTTCATCAACTGGACGGGAATGGCTCGAACAGTCCGAGGCAAGTTCCTGTCACTGAAGAATGAGGATTACGTTATGGCAGCAAGGCTTGCGGGCGTATCCACCTGGAAGATCATCTGGAAACATCTGGTTCCCGGTTTCATGAGCTATCTGATCGTTTCGATGACTCTGGGAATTCCCGGATCGATAGTCGGCGAGACTTCCATGTCCTACCTTGGACTCGGTATCAAATCGCCTGCGACCAGCTGGGGTGTTCTTCTTCAGGAAGCAAGCTCGGTTACAAACGTTGCGGCTAATCCGCATAAGCTCATTCCCATTATTTTCGTAACCATAACCGTTCTTGCATATAACTTCCTCGGTGACGGTCTGCGCGACGCAGCCGATCCTTACAAGTAAGGGGGCGTTGGACAATGGATAATCAGAATATAATCGAAGTCAAAGACCTTCATGTGGATATCAGCATGCTTGAAGGAACCCTTACTCCGGTGCGCGGCGTCAGCTTCGAGATGAAACGGGGCGAGACCCTGGGTCTGGTAGGAGAGTCCGGAAGCGGCAAATCCCTTACATGCAAGGCGATCCTGGGAATCAACGAGAGAAAGTGCAAATCAAGCGGACAGATACTTTTCGATCCCGACGGAACAGGAATGATCGATCTGCTTAAGCTTGACCCCAAGGGCAAGGAGATCCGTGCCATCAGGGGAAAGCAGATATCAATGATATTCCAGGAGCCGATGGTTGCCTTCTCACCGATGTACACCATCGGAAACCAGATAAACGAGGCAACAAGGCTTCATATCACGAAGGACAAAAAGAAATCCAAGGAAATCTCCCTTGAGATGATGCGCAAGGTCGGCATTGCCAATGCCGAAAAGAGATACAACCAGTATCCTCACGAGTTTTCCGGCGGTATGCTTCAGCGTGCGCTGATAGCAATGGCACTTGTATGCAATCCCGCGCTTCTGATCGCCGATGAGCCCACAACGGCTCTGGATGTTACGATCCAGGCACAGATCCTTGAGCTCATGAAGGAGATGCAGAAGGAATTCAACATGGCCATCCTCTTCATCACTCACGATCTCGGCGTAGTTGCCAAGATGTGCGACAGAGTGGCCGTTATGTATCTGGGCAAGGTGGTTGAGTCCGGTTCCGCGGAGAGGATCTATGCCGATCCCGAGCACCCCTATACCAGAGGTCTTATCGGCTCCGTGCATAAGATCGGCGGACGCAAGGACGAAAGGCTCTTCTCGATCGAGGGAACCGTTCCTCTTGCGATGAACCTGCCCAAGGCCTGCGGCTTCTATGACAGGTGTGATGCCAGAATAGAAGGCCTGTGCGATAAGGCCGATCCCGAACTTGTGGAGATAGAGCCCGGCCATCAGATCGCATGCTTTGCCTGCCAGAACGAAAAGTGCAAGGAATTAAGAGCGAAGGCCGAGGCTGAGATCAAAGCCCGCGAAGCAGGAAAAACGGATGCCGCAGGGCAGCCCGAAGGGAAGAAAGGAGGAGCGTGATGGAAAAAGAAAACATCCTTGAAGTCAGAAACATCCATAAGCGCTTTACCTCCAAAAATGTTACCGTCAGGGCGGTAACGGATGTTTCCTTCGAAGTTAAGGAAGGCCAGACGATCGGTATCGTCGGCGAGTCGGGCTGTGGCAAGACGACTCTCGGACGCTGCATCGTTCGTGCTTATCAGGCCTCCGAGGGTGAAGTCTGGTACAGGACCAAGGCCGGCGAGGAAGTTGATTTCCTCAAGATAGACAAAAAGAAAATGAAGGAGATCCGCAAGGAGATACAGATGATCTTCCAGGATCCCTATTCGTCACTCGATCCGAGAATGACGGTGCTTGACATAATCAAGGAGCCTTTAAAGGCCAATTATCCCGATATGCCTAAGGCCGAGATGGACGAGAGAGCAAAGGATATGGCAGCAAAGGTCGGACTTAACCCGAGCTACCTTATGCGTTATCCCCACGCCTTCTCCGGAGGACAGAGACAGCGTATCGGAATCGCGAGGGCACTTGTGCTCAATCCCCGCATCATCGTGTGCGATGAGGCTGTTTCCGCGCTTGACGTATCCATTCAGGCACAGGTAATTAATCTGCTGAGGGATCTTCAGAAGGAGATGAACCTGACGTATCTGTTTATTTCCCATGACCTTTCGGTAGTTGAGCATATCTCTGACCGTGTCGGAGTTATGTACCTCGGAAGGATGGTAGAGTATGCCGATACCGACCGTATATTCGGCAATCCTCGTCATCCCTATACGGAAGCTCTGCTTTCGGCTGTTCCGGTAGCGGATCCCAATTACAAGGTCGAGCGTATACCTCTCGAGGGCGAGATCCCGAACCCTGCCAATCCGCCGAGCGGATGCTATTTCCACACGAGATGCAGGTACTGCACCGAGAAATGCAGGTGCGAGGCACCCGTGTACAGAGAGGTCGAGCCCGGACATTTTGTGGCATGCCACAGAACCGACGAGCTTGAGCTGAAGGGCTTCAATTTTGAAGAAGCCGGAACCGCGGACACTGCACGCAAGGCAGATAAGTGATATGGAGTGCATATGGAGAAGAAGCTTATAATCTTTACCGACAGCGGTGATACGATCATTGACGAGACCACGCAGGTTTATGACGACAGAGGGATAGTCCTCAGAGCTGAGGGAATTCCCGGCGCATATGAGACACTTCGAAGGCTTCATGACGAAGGCTACCGCATCTGCATGGTCGCAGACGGCGAGGTGGAATCCTTTGACAATGTCTATAGGGAAAACGGCATGGGTGACTGCTTTGACACCCGTACCATTTCGGAGGCTGTCGGACTTCAGAAACCCAACAGGGAAATGTTCGATGACGCAATGGCCAAGAACGGGCTTACGGAAGAGGACAAGAAGCGCATTGTCATGATAGGCAACAACTGTCCGAAGGATATCGCCGGAGCAAACCGCTACGGCCTGAC
>CAJOQS010000159.1 GCA_905236925.1 uncultured Lachnospiraceae bacterium
AGTGTCCTTATCCACTGAAGCCGTTTTTCGAGTCCCGAAAGCGACGCAGCTTTTCCCGTGATATTATCGCGTGTTCTGATATTGCCCGTGAGCCTTCCGGCGATCGCGCGTCCTTCCGCATCGAGCGCGTCACGGCGTTCGCGCAGTTCATTGAGCGCAGCTTCCTCCGCCGCGATATCAATATCCTCCGAGCCGCTGACGATCTTCCTGTTTTCCGCGACCGCAGTCTCAAGCTTAACGATAAGCTCTTTCCTCTCCCGGAATGCCTTTTCGGCGTTATCGCAGGCGTTCTGCAGCGCCTGAGCCTCCTTCAGAAGACGCCCGTTTTCCGTCCGCGCCTCCTCCCGGGTCTTAAACCGCAGTCCGGAAGCAACGGAGCTCAGTTCCTTTTCCTTCGCAGCTTTCGTTGCTTTCAGAGAAGATATGCCGGCGGTCAGCTCGACAACCCGCTGTTCCGCCCCGGAGATCTTTTTTTCATGCTCGGGTATCAGACTCTCGACGATCTCCCTGCGTTTCTGACGGTTCTCCGCTTCCTTCAGCTTTTCTTTAATTGCTTTTCCTTCTGTTATAATCTCCTCAAGCCTTTTACCGATATTTCCCGATGCCTCGTCGAGGTCATCGGTTTTCAGGTGCTTAAGGCTTGCTTTTCGAAGCTCATCCGCGTCCCTTTCCAGCGCCGCGTTCATTGCGCTGATCTTCTCGGACCTGCTATCCCTTGCGGCTCTTGCCGCTTCCGCGTCTTTCTTGGCGCTTTTAAGCGCGTCCTCGGAGGGCACCTCGCCTGTAAGTACCGCAAGCTTCGGATGATGGACCGATCCGCAGACCGGGCATTCCCTGCCTTCCTCAAGTCCCTGCGCCAGTATTCCCGCCTGTGCATCCCTGAAAAGCTGCTCCAGAGCCTCATATCCGGAATTCAGCCTCATAAAGGTGCTGTTTTCCCCCGCGTAGCGTTCACGCTCCGCCGCGAGCTTCTCCGCATCCTTAAAGTACTTTCCGAGCCGGGCTGCAAGCTCATTTACTTCTTCATAGGTCCTGCCCGCGTTTTCCAGTTCCGCGCGGAGCTTTTCTATGCCTGCTCCGGTGTCCCTGTACTCGGCCTGCTCCTTCTTCAGCTTCAGAAGAGCATCCTTGAGCTCCTCCACATCTTGTCTGGCTGCCGCCAGATCCTTCTCCGCTTTCCCGGATTCCCTTTCCGCCGCGGCGATCTCACGCGCGAGCGCATCGCACTTATCATATCCGGCATATTCGTTCTCTATTTTAGCGGCTTTTTTCTCGAGCTCAGCTTTTCCCGCAAGGGCAGCCTTCGCATCGGTAAACGCTTTTTCCAGTTCCGGGACGGCGCCTTTTTCCGCTTCAAGCCTGCGTCCGGCCTCAGCCGCGGCGGCGCGTGCCTCTCCGGCTTTTTTCGCGGTTCCTATCTTCGCGTTTATTGTTTCAAGTGCGTCATTGACTTCCTTTTTCGAAGCATCGAGCTTCCGGCCGTTCTCCTCGTCCTGCGCGATAAGCCTGTCGAGAAGAAGCAGCACCTCCTCCGATGTAAGCTCGCCGCTGCGCGCTTTTTCCACCTCTATTGAAAGCACATCCGCATCGGATACCTGTATCCCGGCGATGTACTGTTCTATGCTCTTCCTTTCACCGCAGACCTGCCCGTAAAGCTCCGAACGTGCTGCTTCAAGGTTCTTCTGAAGGATAAGGTAATTAGTCGTTTTGAATATGTCGCGGAATATCTTCATCCTGTCTTCCGTCGCGGCAAGCAGAAGCTTCAGGAAATCGCCCTGTGCGATCATCGCTATCTGGGCAAACTGCTCCCTGTTTATCCCGAGTATCTCAACGATCTTGGCGGTAACGGTCTTGACCTTTGTTACAACGCTTTTATCAGGCATGTAAAGAGTCGCGTCGGCAAGCTGCTTCGTCTCCCCTCCGCCTCTTTTTGCGGGACGCAGATATTCCGGGTTCCTCTTAACCGTGTAGTCCTTTCCCATATGGGTAAAGGACAGCTCGACCTCGGTCGGTGTCTCCGGATCGGCATACTTTGACCTGAACATTGAGGAATCGCGGCTGCTGCCGCTGGCTTCCCCGAAAAGCGCAAAGCATATCGCGTCAAATATCGTCGTTTTTCCCGCACCGGTATCTCCGGTTATGAGGTACAGACCCTTTTCCCCGAGCCGGTCCATGGCTATCTCGGTCCTGCCCGCATAAGGTCCGAACGCCGAGATGATGATTTTGGTCGGTCTCACAGGATCACCCCCATATCTGCCTTATCTGATCTGAAACAAATTCACTCTGCTCCTCCGACATCGGCCGGTTGTTCTGCTTCTCGAAGAATTCCCCGAACAGCTCGACGGGAGTTTTCCGCTCGACGCCCTCCGCGTCGGAGACCGCAACGCTGCCCGCTGTCCTCTTGTTATCGTAGGACAGCTTCATGATGTTCTGATATATGACCCTCAGCTTCGCGATCGCATCCGTGATGTCATCCTCGTCCGTAAGCACGGCATGGATATAATCGTCGGTGGCGGTTCCCTCGTAGTTCTTTTTGAGCATCAGATCGTCATATCTGCCCTTGATCTCACGCATGTCATGAAGAGGCTTAAGTTCCCTCTCCCTGATTGCTGTGTCGCCCTTTGCCCCCATTTCCACGATCGTCACGGACTTCACATGATCCTTCTCGGAGAAGGAATACTTCAGAGGCGTTCCGCAATATCTGACGGTCGGTCTCGAAACGGTCTGCTTACCGTGAAGGTGACCGAGCGCAACATAATCAAAGGCTTCGAACACCGACGCCTCGACACTGTCAAGTCCGCCTACCGACACATCCTCCGAATCGCACTTCTGCGCTCCTGCCACAAACTGATGCGCCACAAGCACATTTCTCTCTCCGGTGTCTACCTCCGCGTGCTCGAGCGCAACGCGGCAGGCATCGGAATAATCCGTTATTTCTTCATCCGGGAATACAGCCTTGACGACGGCAGGCTTGATAAAGGGCAGAAGGAAGATGTTAAGGACGCCGTGGCTGTCCTCCATGCGGTACTTTCTGACAGTACCGTCGTATTCGGGAGAAAGGCGGATCCCCGTGCTCTCCACAAGGGCGGAATGATCCGAAAAGCGAACCGAGGAATCATGATTGCCGCTGATCGCAAATACGGGCACCTTTCTTTCCGCAAGGCTCACTAAAAAACCGTCCCACAGCCTCATGGCTTCCTCGCTGGGCACGGAACGGTCATAAA
>CAJOQS010000160.1 GCA_905236925.1 uncultured Lachnospiraceae bacterium
CCTCGCCGATCGTTACGGTCCTGTTTCCCTTCTTTACGTTATATCTGAAGAACTCCGACATTATCTGCACATACTCATATGTCCGGTCGGCACCCTCCATCATCGCAAGCTGGGCACCCGCGTTAAGCGTGTTGAACAGAAAATGCGGATTGATCTGTGCCTGAAGATATTTGAGCTGCGCGTCCTTCAGGTGCGTCTCCATCATGAGCTCCTTCTCCTTGAGGATACGCTCCGTCTCGGCACTCTGACGCATTTTCTCGATATAATCCTGAATGCTGACGACCATCTTGTTAAAGGCCTTTGTAACCACGCCGATCTCATCGGAGGAGTCGACGGGAAGCGTTGAGATCTCGAAGTTTCCCTTTCCGACTTCATCCGCCATACCTGCCAGAGACCTGAGGGGCCGGATAAGGTTCGAGGTCAGATGCAGGATCAGCATGGTGCTTGCCAGAATGACCGCGCCCATGATGAGGTTTCCCGCAAGCTCAAACCGCCTGAACTCACGCAGCATGCCTCTGTAGCTCTCGGAATTCTCCTTGAACCGTTCATTGTTAAGGCTGTAGATATATGTATTTATATATCCGTACAGCTTTGTTGCCTCCTCATAGCGGCTTCTGTATTTTTCAACGTTTCTTCCGCGCTTTGCGCCTATGGTCTGACTGACTTCATCCAGATATGTCACGGACATTTTTTTGATCGACCGCTCCATCCTGCCAAGCTTGCTGCCCGATATCTCCGTATCGAGGTCCTCGGTAAGCTCCGAGAATATCTGCGCATTTCTGTAATAATCCTCGAGGGAATCGCTCGTTTTCGTATTAAGATATTCGGTCATGCTCTCCTGAACGTTTCCGGCGGCCGCCGATATCTCATTCAGCTGAAGGTTCGCCTGATAGACAGTATCGATCTTGTCAGACATTTTGTTCATCGCGAGAAGGAGTATGAGATTGATCGCGAACACCAGGATATTCACGGCAAGCGCAATGCCTGTCATCTTGATCCTGATCGGAAGGTTTCGGAGCTTATTTCTCATTGCTCTCCTCCTTCCTGTATTTACCTACATTGGACTTGTTTATTACATAGCTGTCCGCGGTAAAATACTGGCTGGTATTCCCGATATCGTAAAACTCGGTGAGTGCGTCGATGCAGTATCTCCCAAGCTGATCCGTGTTTATTGAAAGGGTCGCGAATATAACGTCTCTTTCAATACCCTTGAGGATCGCCTCGGAATCATAGTAGCCCAGAATGTTGACCGTACCGACTTCGTTATAATCAACCACAGCCTGATAAATGCTGTTCGTATCGTTTTCGTTAAGGCAGACGACTATGTCCGGGATGTTTTCCTTGCCGCTGACAAAAAGCTTTCTGACTGATTCTTCAACCGAAAAATTGTTTGAAGCGTCAACAGTTTCAAGGCTTATCTCAATAGGTCTGTGGGTATACCCGACTTCCGCCTCATTCTTCGCTATCGAATCCTGAATCGCGGCGGCAAGTACCTTCTGTCCCGAATCCTCTGTCCCCGTATCAAGCAGGACCGCAACCTTTATCGTATCTCTCGGAAAGCTCCTGCTGCCGGCCATATCTATGATCAGCTTTCCGTACTCGGAACCGAGATTATAGTTTCCCACTCCAACAAAGGAAAGACGTTCGGACTGGGTGTTGTCGTTCAGAAGCGTAACTACGGGAATGCCGTGACTGTAGGCTTTATTGATAAGCTCCGTCATGCCCTCGGTTTCTCCTGCAGTTACTATGATCCCGTCGGCTCCGGAAGCGATCGCTATCTCCATAAGCTCAGAGGCGGAATAATCGCGTGAAAGGTTGTCGGAGATCATCTCCACATATGCGTTATGCTCCTTTGCCTCGGAGAGCGCAGCGGAATAAACAGACTGCCAGAATGAAGAACCGGAATTGTCAGTGATAATGACGTAATATTTTTCATAAGATGTGTCCTGCTCCGCCGGACTGAGTGATCCGGTAAACGAAGCGAAAAGAATCATCAAGAGACCGGTCAGTCCGACAAGGACACCGGTTATAGCCCATACTATTACCTGATTCAGCCGTTGAGATTTCATAATATCAATGTATCCACAACCTTTGAGAAGCACATGCCGTGGGATGCCTTGACAAGGACCGCATCCCCGTTCTTTAACCCTGCTTTATCGAGATCATTAAGAAGCATCTCAAGTGTCTCATAATAATACGCGGTCAGGGAGGTGTTTGCTCTTTTTGCCGCCTCATACATATTTGCGGAAAGCTGTCCGGCGCATATCAGAAGATCGACTCCGTGCGTTGCGGCGTATTTCCCAACCCCGGCATGAAGCTCCGGTGCGTCGTCTCCGAGCTCAAACATATCCCCGAGTATTGCAACCTTTCGTCCCAGTGCGGTCCCCAGAAGGTCGATCGCAGCGCAGTCCGCCTTGGGATTTGCATTATAGCAGTCGTCTATTACCAGATACTTTCCTGTGTTTATAATATTGCTGCGCCCCTTCATGGGTTTTGCCGCTTCGATCCCCGCGCATATTTTTTCGGGTTCCATACCGAAGGTAAGCCCGGCGGCAGTTGCGGCAAGGCTGTTAAGGACCATGTGGCTTCCCGGAAGGTGGACCGCTGCGTGAAACCGCTTTTCATCATCACCGTTTTTGCAGACAATATCCGTTTCGGAGCCTTCCAGACCTTTGTTCCGCGTATCCTCCGCATATACGTCACCGCCGTGCCCGTAGCGTACAATACGGTAATCAGGCGAAGCTGAGACGGTGTTCAGTTTTTCGTCCTCGGCATTGAGGATCAGAGTCCCGCCCTTCCGGATGTGTCTGAACACCTCCGACTTTGCGCGGAGTACTCCGTCAAGATCCTGCAGAAATTCCAGATGGCAGGGGCCGATGTTCGTCATTACTACCGCATCGGGCTTAACGATGTCGCCAAGACGGTCCATCTCTCCGAAATGATTGATGCCCATCTCGACAACCGCTGCCTCATGCTCGTCCCTGAGTCGCAGGATCGTAAGCGGAACACCTATCTCATTATTCAGATTCCCCTCTGTTTTCAGGGTATTATAGCTCTGCTCAAGAACCGAAGCTACCAGCTCCTTGGTGCTTGTTTTACCTACAGATCCGACTATGCCGACGATCCTGACACCGCTCATCTGCGCGCGGTAATATTTTGCGAGCTTTCTGAGTGCTGCGAAGCTGTCCTCCACAACGATACAGTGTCCCGGCAGTTCTTCACCGGCACCCGCACCTTCCGGCAGCTTCTCGCAGATCACGCCCAGTGCTCCTTTTTCAAAGACCTGACCGATATAATCATGTCCGTCCGCGCGCTCACCGCGGGTGGCGACAAACACTGAGCCTTTCCCGGCCTTTCTCGAATCTATTACCACATCCACGGCCTCGGCTGTATCCTGATTTCCGGAAGTCCTTCCGTATTCCAGCCATCCGCCGACCGCTTCAGCGATCTTTTCCAAAGACATCCCCTTCATCGAGGGTTCCTCCTCTGTTTTCCGGCGTTTTACCTGTATTTCTTCAGCGAGACCTCGATTATCTTCTCGCAGAGCTCGGGGAATTCGATCCCGACCGCTCTCGCCTCCTGAGGAATGAGACTTGTAGGCGTCATGCCCGGAAGTGTATTGGCCTCAAGGCAGAAAAGCTCGCCCTTTTCGTTCATCATCACATCCATGCGGGCGTAGGTCTTGATACGCAGCGCGTTGTACGCAGAAAGCGCAAGGGCCTGTATGCGTTTTGTAAGGTCCTCGGGTATCTCGGCAGGGCAGACCTCCACGGTCGCTCCGGCCTCGTACTTGTTCTTGTAATCGTAAAAGCCGTGCTTGGGGATGATCTCGACAACAGGAAGCGGAGTTCCGTCGAAAACGCAGTCCGTGAACTCACGGCCCTTGATGTACTGCTCGACAAGAATCCTTCCGTCATACTTGTAGCCATCCTCGACCGCGTCACGGTACTCTTTCTCGTCATGAACAATATATACTCCTATGGACGATCCTCCGCTGCTGACCTTGACGAC
>CAJOQS010000161.1 GCA_905236925.1 uncultured Lachnospiraceae bacterium
CCGGAGCCGTTGAGAAAGGTATCGATCTGAATGATCATTCCGTTGACCAGAGTAAGGTAGACGACCTCAGAGCAGGGGCTCGCGGTTGCCCTTGCGTCGATTACGAGACGGACGAAAACCGTTCCGGAGGCGGCTGTGGTTATCGAATAGTCTGTGGTTATTCCTTCCGCCTGAGCACCGGGAGTGATCTTCGCGGCAAAATCGGATATCTCGGCTTCCGACATCATTGCGAATGAAAATGCTTCTATCGAAGAAGCGGTCCTCTTGCCGATAAGGTTGACCGTTGTTTTTGAAGCGGGATCGTAAAAGGAAGCAGAAACACCCATTTCACTGAAGGTCTTGAGCTCGGATTTCGGATCGGTAATGCCTGCCTTCTCCCAGACAGGATTGTATTTGGGCGTATCGGGGGTCATGACCAGAACATCGCCACCGACCGTGACAGAGGTATCGATAGTGCTGAATGTATATTCGGCCGCGGAAACACCGACCGTATTCGCAAGAAAGAGAAAAACAGCGAGCAGAAGGCAGAACTTTTTCATGATTAACTCCATTTCAAATAAGTGGCACCGGCGTGCCGGGATGAGTTTATGATACAGTTTTTGATGTTTGACGGCAACCCCTTTTATGTAGTATCATTTTTTAAAAGGGCAGCAGGACTGCCCGATTGGGGGATACATATATGAATGAGGGAAGGAATCAGACTTCAAGACTCGAACGCGCAAGCTACAGCGCGTATTTTTTCGGACAGAACATCTTCTATGTGATGATAGCGACCTATGTTTCGACCTTTCTGCTGAATATGGGAATGGCGGAAGCGCTTGCGGCGGTCGTCTGCATCGCGCCTCAGGTCTGGGATATAATCAATGACATCATCTTCGGAATAATCGTCGACAAGGCGAAGCTCAGGGGAGGCAAATTCCTTCCCTGGCTTAAGATCAGCTGGATATTCATCCCGGCGACCACACTCCTTATCTTCTTCATGCCCGAGGGACTTACCCAGGGGCAGATGGCAGCCTGGATCATAGTGGCCTATTCGCTGTGGTCGGTGGCCTACACGATGTGCGATACTCCGATCTTCGCCCTTTCAACTGCCATGAGCGAGTATGTGGCGGAAAGAACATCAATCCTTTCGGTCGGACGTGTCTTTGCGACTGTGGGGGCGATCGTTGGAACTCTCGGGATCGAAGCACTTTACGGCAATGTGGGCTGGAGAATGACAGCCTTGATCGCATCGGCTGTTTCAATGCTCTGCATGTTTCCGATACTTCTGCTCGGAAAGGAGCGCACGAAGGTCGACAGGGGACCCGCGATCCATTTCAGGGATCTTGCCGGCGCGCTTGTTAAGAACAGATATCTGCTGATCTTTTATCTTTCATTCCTGTTTGTAAGTGTTGCGAATTCGGTACAGATAGTCGTGCCCATCTTCGCGGAATATGTTCTGGGCGATACCGACAAGGGAACGATGCTTCTTGCAATGTCCCTTATTCCTGCGGTCGTGCTGAGTTTCTTCATACCCGGGCTCTGCAGGAAGGTCGACAAGTTCTATGTATATCTTGCAACCATTATCATTTTCATAGCTGCTTCGATCCTTCAGTTCTTCACCGGCTACGGCAATGACCTTGTGCTGAACATCGGAATGGCACTAAGGGGTGTCGGGCTTATCGGTGTCGGTGTCATCGCGTATCTGTTCACTCCCGACTGTGTCGAATACGGACAGTACAAGAACGGAGTGCGGCAGGAAGGCATAAGCTTTGCAATACAGACCTTTGTGACCAAGCTTTCCGGAAGCATCAACAATTCCATGTGCATGGCGGTTCTGGCGGTCATGGGCTTTGTTGCCAAGAACGCAACGGATGTCGTTAACGCTCAGGGAGTTGTGACCGGTCACGTGGTTGACGCGGTAGGACGCTCTGCATGCTGGTTCGTGTTCACGATCCTTTCGGCAATAGGCCCTATTATCGCGCTGCCCATGCTGATCTTCGGATACAAGCTTCGCGACAGGGATGTTGAGCTGATGACACGCTGCAATAACCGGGAGATAACCCGTCAGGAATGCGAGGCGGGACTTTCCGGAAAATACTGATGATAACAAAAGACGGGAGGCCCTGAAGCTTCCCGTCTTTTTATCTGATCAGAGTACGTGTGAGATCCTGTTTTTAATGACAGGTCCGATAAGAGCGGCAATGACCATTTTGGCTGCATCGCCGGGGATAAAGGGGATCACGCACAGTCCGAGAGCGGCTCTGACGTCCGAATCCATGGAGAAGCAGAACCATGCGATCCCGAGAGTGTAAAGGACAATAGTTCCGAGTATCATGCCGGCAACATGGACGGCAGCCGTTTTAACCGATGCCTCACGCGCTGCGGTGAAGCGATCGATGAACAGACCGGCGATGAAGGCCATCGGAACATAACCGATCAGATAACCTCCGGTGGGGCCTGCCAGTTTGGCGATGCCTCCCGAAAATCCGGAGAACACAGGAACTCCGGCGAGTCCGATCAGAAGGTACAGGATGACACTGACTGTGCCGGCCTTATGTCCGACAAGATACAGAGTCAGGAATATCGCAAGGTTCGTAAAAGATATCGGAATCGGACCTATCGGTATTGAGAAGGGTGAAAGTGCGCAGATCACCGCGGTCATAAGAGCGGTTGCGACCATGGAACGGGTTTTTGTTGTGTTGATGCTGCCTGCAGCGTTCATATAAGGTTACCTCAGCTTTATACTTATTTCTCCCGAATATAGCTTCTCCGTGCTTCCGTCGGGATAACGGACGAGAAGGCGGCATTCGTCGTCGACATCTACAGCGACGGCCGGCCTTATCCCGGATGCGGAGATCACATTTACCTCATGTCCGATCGCGAGACTGCGCGCGCGGTATTCCCCTGCGTATTCTCCGAAGCCCTCTGCCCGGTAATAGGACATGAAGCAATTTATGAATTCCGCCGCGAGGCGGTTTTTCTGATCATCACGGCGGACATTGAAAACAGAGCCTGCGATATCCCTGATATCTTCGGGGAATCCGCCTTCGGGTGAATAGGCGTTGAACCCGATACCGAGGATTATGAAGTCGGGCACGCCGCTTTCAAGGTCAAAGGATGCTTCCGTGAGGATCCCGGCGGCTTTTCTGCCGTCGAGGAAAATATCGTTTACCCATTTGATCAGGGCTTTCCTGCCGGATACCTTTTCAATGGCCTCGCATGCGGCAACGGCGGCAACCGTAGTCAGCCGGATGGTTTCCTGCGGAGAGGCGAAGGACGGGCGGAGTATCATGCTCAGATAAATACCTGTGTCGGAAGGGGAATAAAAAGTGCGTCCCCTGCGCCCCCGTCCGCCGGTCTGGGATGCGGCTATTATGACACAGCCCTCGGGTGCGCCCTTTGCGGCGAGCTCCTTTGCCAGAGTGTTAGTCGAAGCGACCTCGTCGAAAACCTCGGGACTGATGTTGTCGCAGGCGGGGACAAGGTATTTTCTGATCCCCTGCTTTGAGAGTATGTCGCCTGCAGATGACAGACAGTATCCGCGGTTGGGCACTGCGACTATATCGTAGCCGCATTTCCTGAGGGCGTTTACGGACTTCCAGACAGCGGTCCTAGAAATTCCGAGAGTGTCGGCGATAGTTTCACCGGAAAAATAGGCGCCCTGGTCTTTTTCCAGAAGCGCGAGTACTCTGTCTTTTGTCGATGAATCCATACGTGGCGGCTCCTTTGTTCGGTCGGGTAAAAGATAACAACAGGAGGATTATAACACAGGGAGATGAAATGTCAACCTGAAAAACGGTTAAGGTTGACATTTAAATCTTCGTAAAAGCTGCGGGTGTTTACAAGCAGAAAACGGAGGACTATAATCAAGGTCTGATAAGATTTCCATTTCGGGGAGGTCATCAATACTATGAGATCTTTGCGAGGCAGGATTATTAAAAGGATTTCGAACAGAGTTGTCATGATGGCGGCGGTTGCGGCGCTCACTGCGGGGAGCATTTCGCCCGTTTTTTTGTCTGCTCCTGTACAGAGCGTATACGCCGGCGATACCGTTTCGGTTCCGGAAGATAACCCGGATGAGATCGCGGAGGAGCCTGTCAGAGAACTGTCTGTTGATTTTATAGGCGGAAAGTATGGATATTCGGTAGCTCTTTATGACAATACGAACGGTCTTCCGACTGCGGAGGCGAACGCGATAGCACAGACGTCTGACGGCTTTGTCTGGATCGGAAGCTACAGCGGATTAATTCGTTATGACGGCAGGAGCTTTGAGAGGTTTGATTCCGCAAAGGGATTTTCGAGCGTGGTCTCGCTGTTCGTCGACAGCAGGAAAAGGCTGTGGGTCGGGACAAACGACGCCGGAGTCATCGTCATAGACGGCCCGGATCTTAAAAAATACACCAAGAAGAACGGACTTGTATCACTTTCGGTGCGTTCGATAGCAGAAGACCGGAAGGGAAATATCTATCTGGCAACGACCGAAGGCCTTGCGATAGTCGATCCGAAAAGCGGGGAGCTGGGCATCCTCGGCGAGGAAAAGCTGAAGGACCGCTACATCCGCGAGATCAGGAGCGGCGGCGATGATATGATATACGGCATCACGATGAACAGCGAGGTGTTCGTGTTAAAGGATAAGCGCCTGATCGCCTTCTTTGACAGCGTTTCACTGGGACTCGGGAGCATTCACGCGATCCTGCCCGATCCGGAAGACAAGGGGAATGTCTGGCTGGGAACTACAGGCTCGGAGATAATCTACGGCAGGATAAATACGATGCCGGGAGACGGACCCTTCTCAATTCTCAGTAAGCAGGATACGGCACCGCTGTCATATATCAATTCGATGGAATATATCGACGGCATGCTCTGGATATGTTCGGACAAGGGCATAGGCTTCCTGAAGGGCGAGGAACTCAGGACCTTTGACGAGCTGCCTCTCAATGTTGCCGCGGAATCGATGATCACGGATTATCAGGGCAATCTCTGGTTCGCATCCACACAGCAGGGTGTCATGAAGGTTGTGGCAAACCGGTTCTCTGATCTGTTTGAACGGAATTATCTTAAGGATGAGATAGTTGACGCGACCTGTGTGTATAACGGTCAGCTCATCATCGGAACGAAGAACAACGGTATCATTGTGCTTCACGATGACAGATATATAGTTTACCGCCTCCCGATCTTTATCTGTACGACTGCTTCGGGAGAGACCAGGAATGATACCAATCTCGTGCATATGCTGAGCAGCCTCAGAGTGAGGTCGCTTATGCGCGACAGCTCCGAACGGCTGTGGGTGTGCGGCTTTGGCGACACGCCGCTGGTCTGCTACGACGGGACCAGGGCACTTATCTTTTCAAAGACCGACGGCCTCCCCTCGGATAGGGTGCGTGCAATATATGAGTGCGCGGACGGAAGCTATGCAGTCGCATGTACGGGAGGCCTTGCGATCATAGAAAATGACGTCGTCTCGCGGGTCTATGACGAAAGCAGCGGGATCACGAATACGGAGATCCTGACCGTCACCGAAAACGGAGACCATGAGCTGGTTGTCGGAACCGACGGCGGCGGAATCTTCATTATAGGTAAGGACGGGAGCGTGGATCATATCGATACCGATACCCAGCTCTCCTCCGATGTCGTGATGCGTGTGAAATACGATGCCGCAAGGGATCTGATCTGGATCGTTACAAGCAACTCGATCTCCTTTATGAAGGCTGATCATACGGTTACAACCGTTAACGGTTTCCCCTATTCCAACAATTTCGACCTTTATGAGAACAAAAAGGAGGAGATGTGGATACTCAGCAGCAACGGCATCTATGTTGTTCCGGTATCGAAGCTCCTTGCCAATCCTTCAAGGATAAATGCGGTGTTCTACGGCAGGGAGAACGGTCTTCCCTGCATTACGACGGCCAATTCCTACAGCGAACTGACCGAAAACGGTGATCTCTATATTTCGGGCACGACCGGTGTGGCGAAGGTAAACATCGACGAGCAGTATGACGCGATCGGAACCGTCAGGATGAACGTTCCCTTTATCGAGGCGGACGGGAAGATGATCTATCCGGAAGAGGACGGCAGCTTCGTAATAAATCCGGATGTGATGAGGCTGACCATTTACAGCTACGTCTACAACTATTCTCTTTCGGATCCTCAGGTGACCTACTGGCTCGAGGGCTTTGACTCAAAGAGGACGACCGTGGAGCGGAGCGAGCTTGTGCCAATTGTTTATACGAACCTTAAGGGAGGAAGCTACACCTTCATGATGGAGATGAAGGATTCAACGGATGCGGCCGGCAAGAGCTATTCGGTTGCCATAGTCAAGAGACATGCCTTCGTCGAAACAATATGGTTCAAGTTAATACTTGGCGTCGTGGCCATCGCCGCCATAACGCTGGCTGTCGGTCTTTACATTCAGGCCAAGACACGTATCTTCCTGAAAAAGGAAAAAGAAAACAGGATGCTGGTCCGTGAGATTGTAGAAGCCTTCGCGAAGGTAATAGATATGAAGGACAAATACACGAACGGCCACTCGATGCGCGTCGCGGAGTACACGGCAATGCTCGCGACGGAGCTGGGATATGACGAGGACACCGTCGAGAAATACAGAAATATCGCGCTGATGCATGATATCGGAAAGATCGGTATCCCCGAAGAGGTGCTGAACAAGCCCGGCAAGCTGACCGATGAGGAATACGCGGTGATCAAGTCACATTCGGCCCTGGGCTACGAAACTCTGAAGGGCATAAGTATCATGCCTGAGCTGGCGACAGGTGCCGGATCGCATCACGAGAGACCCGACGGTAAGGGATATCCTAGGGGCCTTGCCGGAGACGAGATACCGAGAGTCGCGCAGATCATCGCGGTTGCGGATACCTTTGATGCGATGTACTCGAACAGGCCGTACAGAAAGCGCATGAATTTCGAACGCGTGGTTTCGATCATCGCGGAAGGCAGGGGGACCCAGCTTGCCCCGGATGTTGTGGATGCCTTCATGCGCCTTGTCGATAAAGGTCTGCTCAGGGATGAGGAGGATAACGGCGGCGGAACCACAGAGGATATTCAGAACATAAAATAGTTCAGGTTAAGGCGGTTTTTTGGAAGATTTTATGGTGAAGTTGACAACTTTACCATAAATCTTCCTTTTTTTATTGCGTTTTTTGTCAAATTAAGCAATGGACACAGCGGTAGAAAAGGAATAAAACCTAATGTGGTCATAAGACATGTTATTTATTTCTTTCGGAGAAGGTGAATATAATGAAAGAGTGGTTTTCCAAGGATAAATTGAAAAAGGCTCCCGTGATGCTGGCTGCAGTTATCACAATGGGTATCTGTGTTGCGCTTCTTAAGATGACATCGTTCGGACCCGATCCCTGCTCGACCATGAACTATGGTGTGGCATCGCTTCTGGGACTTCCCTTCGGTGTTTATCAGATGTCGCTGAATATTGTGGTTTTCATCATTGTCTTCTTTATTGATAAGACGCAGCTTGGACTCGGAAGCTTCGGTAATATGATTCTTGTCGGTTATTCTGCCGACTTTACGACCTGGTTTATGAGGAGATTCTTCGGGATCACTTCGTTTGAGGGTCTGGGTGTTAGAGTTGCAGTTATGCTCGCGGCGCTGATTGTTTTTGTTTTCGCTGCCGCGATCTACATGAACAGCGGGCTGGGTACAGCTCCCTATGATGCTGTAAGCTATCTGATTCATCAGAGGCTGTTTGTCAACAAAGGAAGTAAGGTTCCGTTCAGGGCGGTGCGCATCGCGTATGACGCTGCTGCAATGCTGATCGGTCTTGCGACCGGAGGCGGTGTGGGTATCGTAACGATCATTATGATCCCCGCACTCGGAAGCGCAGTTGATTATGTAGGAAAGCTGCTCGCAGGAAAAGAAAAGGAACATTCCGCAGCTCCCGCATTTATGCATTTCATGGGAGCCTGATCAAAGGATATATATGGGCTGTCGCTTTGTGCGGCAGCCTTTTTCTTACGTTTGTATAAACAAAAGGGTTGTGTTATAATACCCAAAGGTGCGGGAGCTAACGGCATCCCGTGTCTTTGAAACTAACGGAGGCGTAAAATGTACAGATCTTTTAAGGAAATAGAGGAAGCGGTCCTCAAAAGAGGAACGTTAAAGAAGCTCGCTCTGGCGGCCAGCGCGGATGACGTTGCGCTCGGTGCCGTGGTGGAGGCTCAGAAAAAGGGCATTATCGATGCACAGCTTGTGGGCGATGCCGAGGCTACGAAGAAGATGCTCGTTGAATTGGGAGAGAATCCCGGGGATTATGATATCACCGACGAACCCGATCCGATCAAGGCGGCAAGGATCGTCTGCGAGAGGATCAGGGACGGCAAGGCGGATATGCCAATGAAGGGACTTATGCAGTCGCAGGACTATCTGCGCGCGATACTTGACAAGAACTACGGCTTCATGCCCGAGAAGGGTCTGCTGACTGAGACGACTCTGTTTGAGTATGACAACAGGCTTATAACCGCAACGGACTGTGCGATCGTAATAGCACCCGATTATGACGAGAAGGTCAGGATCATCAAAAATGCCGTAAAATTTGTCAGGGATCTTGGCTGTGAAACTCCCAAGGTTGCAGTGGTGACTCCCGTGGAGATGGTCAATCCGAAGATTCCTTCAACGGTTGACGCGGCAATGCTGACCGTTGCGTGCAGAAGGGGACAGATCAAGGACTGCGTTATAGAAGGACCTCTGGCACTCGACAATTCCATCTCCGAGTACGCGGCAAAGCACAAGGGAATCGACAGCCCCGTAGCCGGACATGCGGACATCCTGCTCCTGCCCGATCTCGATTCAGGCAATCTGTTCCTGAAGGCTGTCATTTACATGATGAATACCGTTTCCTCAAGCAATATCGTCGGAGCGAACATTCCCGTAGTAATGTGCTCCAGGGCGGATACTCCGGTAAATAAATACAATTCCATACTCTCTGCGGTTATCCGTGCATAATGAAGAAAGGCGAAAAAGAAAATGCCATACAAGATACTTGTGATCAATCCCGGGTCGACCTCGACCAAGATATCTCTTTTTGAAGATGATAAGAATCTGTACACCGAGAGTCTGTTCCATGACGCACCGGAGCTTCTGGCTTTCCCGCATGTAAACGACCAGACGGAGTTCAGGAAAAAGGTTATCCTTGACTTTCTGGCCGCGCACGGCACATCTCCAAGCGAAATCGATGTGTTCGTAGGAAGGGGCGGAAGTGCCTATTCCCAGCCTGCCGGCATCACCGAGATCGATGAGCGCCTCTATGAAGACACGAAAAAGGCTGTAGGCGGAAGCAACCATCCCGCAAAGCTCGGAGTTATGATAGCCTATGAGCTGTGCAGGGAATACGGGGGAAAGATGTTTACCCTTAATCCCACCAATGTCGATGAGCTCTGCGATTACGCGAGACCTACTGGCATCAAGGGAGTATACAGAAAGCCGCAGACCCATGTTCTTAATCAGAAGGGCATCGCGCAGATACACGCGAAAAAGCTCGGCAGGAAATATGAGGACTGCAACTTCATCGTTTGCCATATCGACGGCGGCATCACTATAACCGCACATGAACACGGCAGAATGGTGGACAGTACAGAAGGCGCAGGCGGAGACGGACCCTTCACGCCCACGAGGCTTGGAAGCATTCCGATCCTTGAAGACTGCGATTATATCGATGCGGGCCATACGACAGGAGATCTTCGCATCATGCTTTCTAGGGCGGGCGGCTTTGTCAGCCATTTCGGAACCTCCAATTCCGACACCATACATGAGAGGATCGAGAAGGGTGACCGTTATGCCGAACTTATCTGGAACACGATGTGCTATCAGCTCTGCAAGTCCATCGGCGCGATGAGCACGGTGCTTAAGGGCCGGGTAGATGCCATCCTTTTAACAGGAGGACTTGTAAGGTTCAGGGATCTGGTCGATCATGTAAAGGAGAGATGCGGTTTCCTTGCACCCATAGAGGTTTATCCGGGTGAGGTCGAGCAGGAAGCCATGGCGGAAGCGGCTCTTGCAGTTATGCGAGGAGAGAGCGCGGCAAGGAAGTATTCGGGCAAGCCTGTATTTGAGGGTTTCGCATTTAGCGAATAAGTATATCGATAAACGTGGGTTTTGGAAGCGGTTGCAATCAGAAAATGTGAATTTGCAAAAGGTGTTTACAAAAAGTGTAATATGCTTTATACTCTTGTTAAGTAACTCGATCAGTGTTTCTATTGTTAATCACGCCAGTTATGTTTATGACGAGGAGGATAAAGTATGTCTGATATCGCAAAAGCCAATAACCTCGGAAGAAAGCTCTATACCGCGATCACGGCGGTTCTGTTCGTGGCATATGTCATGGAAGTAGTCAAGGGCAGCCAGACTATCGGTCTGTTTATCGGGCTTATGGTCCTTTGTCTCGGACCGATGATTGCAACGCACATTCTGTATAAGAAGAATCCCGACAACCCCAATATCAAGTGGGTAATAGGTATCGGATACGGAGTCTATTATCTGGTCAACTGTTATTTCAGCCCTTCGCGGCTGGTATTCGTATACGGACTTCCGATGCTCGTAATTGTTGCCCTGTATGTTGAAATACGTTATATCAAGGCTATCTGCGGTTTCTACTCTGTAGTAGCCATTGTACACGGAGTCATTTATACGAGCAGTGTCGGATGGGATGCCGGAAGCACCGCCGATTTCGAGATCCAGGTGGCTGTAATGGTTCTTGTAATGATTTTCTCTGTCATCAGCTATTCTTTCGTAGCCCGGATGAACGACGAGAAGGTTGCAGAAGTAACCGCCGCCGGTGAAAAGACCACCAAGATGCTTGATGAGATCACTACTGTTTCCGGAAGTCTCGCTGACGGTGTGGCAAGTGTTTCCGAGAAAATGAACCGTCTGTCGGAATCCGGCAGGAACACTCTTACGTCCATGGGTGAGGTCCAGTCGGGAACGCAGGATACGGCAAGCTCCGTTCAGGTCCAGATGGTCAAGACCGAAGAGATCCAGGGACAGATCGTCAAGGTTGCCGAGGCATCCAAGAATATCGGAGAAAACGCCGATTCTGCAGTGGAAGCCATTAACGAAGGAAAGCAGAATCTTGCGAAGCTCATCAAACAGTCCGAGATCTCTGCGGAAGCAGGTAACGGAGCTGTTAAGGAGGTTGAGGAACTCAAGTCCTCGACCGAACAGATGGAAACCATCGTACAGATGATCCAGAAGGTTGCTTCACAGACCAGTATGCTGGCACTTAACGCTTCGATCGAGGCAGCACGTGCAGGTGAAGCAGGACGC
>CAJOQS010000162.1 GCA_905236925.1 uncultured Lachnospiraceae bacterium
ATTTTGACAGGAGTGCTCCCGCTCCCCCGGTCGCTCCCATATATATTGCGCCGTTTTTTTCTATAGAGGCTCTGACCTCCTCACTTCTTCTTCCCTTGCCAATCATTCCTTCAAGGCCAAGGTCAAGAAGCGCCGGTGTGTATTTATCCATTCTTCCGGAGGTTGTAGGTCCCGCGGAGCCTATGACCTGTCCGGGACGCGCAGGTGTGGGTCCGAGATAATAAATCACCGCATCCGTAAGATCGATGGGCAGTATTCCTTTCCCGAACAGCTCCCTGCCGGTCAGACCTTCCTCCCGGCACTCTCCTATAGCCTCGTACATCCGCTTGTGCGCCGCATCACGCGCTGTATAGACCGTTCCGGTCAGGTAGAGGATGTCTCCGCAGTTTATCTGTTCAATATCATCCCTTGAAAAGGGCAGCCTGATTTTTCTGATCATTATTTTCCCTTCTGCCGGATGGCTTTTATATTGTTGCCGTAACGTGTCTGTTTACATGGCAGCAGATGTTTACCGCTACCGGAAGTCCTGCAATATGTGTGGGATATGTCTCGATATTTACCCCAAGGACCGAATTCCTTCCGCCCATGCCGCCCGGTCCGATCTTTAGCAAATTAAGCTCTTCAAACAGTTCGTTTTGAAGCTTTTTCAGATACCCCGTATCCGGTGCTGCTACTCCGCCTCTTCCGGCTGCTGTGGCCGCGTACTCTTCGCTTCTGTTGCCGTTTTCGCCTTCGTAATATGTGTGCACGGAATTAAGCTTGTCCGTCAGTGCCTTTTTAGCCAGAACGGCACATTTTTCAAAGTCGCCTCCGATACCTACTCCGACAACCATCGGGGGGCATGCATTTGCTCCGGCATCCATAACCGAAGTGATTACGGCGTTTTTGACGCCTTCTATGCCGTCTGCCGGTTTTAACATGAATACCCTGCTCATGTTTTCGCTTCCGAAGCCCTTGGGTGCCACAGTGATCTCAACCTTGTCACCCTCAACGATCTCATAATGTATTATTGCGGGAGTATTGTCCGCCGTATTCGTTCTGACAAGCGGATCCGCTACAACAGATTTTCTGAGATATCCGTCCGTATAGCCCCTTCTGACACCCTCATTTATCGCGCTTTTGAGACTTCCTCCCTCAAAATGCACATCCTGTCCTGCTCTTACGAACACTACCGCCATACCCGTATCCTGACAGATTGGTATCTGCTCCTCCTCCGCGATCCTGAGATTTTCTGCCAGCTGGTTCAGAATGTTCTTGCCAAGCTCCGAGGTTTCGGTTTTGTTTGCCTGATCAAGGGCAGAAAGCATATCAGGTGCGAGTGAAAGGTTAGCTTCGATACACATTTTTGAGATCAGTTCGGTGATCTCCTTTACGTTGACTGTCCGCATTGCATTCATTCCTTTTCGTACATATTGCACACAGACCCTCCCGGATCATTCCTGGAGGGTCTGCTTATGTTTCATTCTTACGTGTCTTCCTCTGCGCTTTCGCCTCCAACGCTTCCGTCAAATTCTTCGGAATGAAGGGTAGCCTTCTCCTCCTCGGAATCCTCAGGTTCGTCGTCGTCCATCGGAACCGCGGTTTCAACCTCACCGGACAATCCGGCATTACTCTCCGCGTCCTCCTCGGTCTCACGTACCCTTGCGATTCGCGCGACTCTGGTGTTCTTTTCCTGATCAAGATTGATCAGCTTGACGCCCGTGGTGCTTCTTCCGCATATTCTTACATCATCGAGCTGTATCCTGATTACGGTTCCGCCGTTGGTGATAAGGATCATGTCGCAGTCCGTATCGAGAATCTTAGCGCCTATCAGCTGTCCGCTCTTCTCCATGATCTTGTAGCAGCGGAGACCCTTTCCGGCACGGTGCTGGGTCTTGAATTCGGACAGCGGTGTCAGCTTGCCGTAGCCAAGCTCCGAAACCGCCAGAAGATATTTGCCCTGCTCTGTCAGCTGCATAGCAACGACTTCATCATCGTCATCGAGATTGATGCCGATGACACCGATCGACTGACGTCCGGTTACACGCACATCCTGTTCATTGAAGCGTATTGACATACCCTTCTTTGTAATGAGTATGACATCCTGCTTCTCGTCGGTACATTTCACGCCAATCAGCTCGTCGCCCTCACGCAGTGTGATCGCGATAAGGCCGACCTTGCGGATATTGGCATATTCCGACAATCTGGTGGTTTTAATGATACCGCCCTTTGTAGCCATCAGCAGATAGCTGTCCGGATCAAATCCGCGTACCGTGATGGTTGCGGAAACATGCTCGTCCGGCTGAAGCTGGAGCAGGTTGATAATGGCTGTTCCGCGCGAAGTACGCGACGCCTCGGGTATCTCGTAGGCCTTAAGCCTGTATACACGTCCCTGATTTGTAAAGAACAGTATGTAGTGATGATTTGTCGTCATGAAGAGCTCTTCGATGAAATCATCATCTATGATCGACATTCCCTTGATTCCCTTGCCGCCGCGATGCTGGGCCTTGAAATTGTCGGGTGTCATTCTCTTGATATAGCCGAGTCTTGTCATCGCAATGACAGTATCCTCATCGGGAACAAGATCCTCCGCGGAGATCTCATCGTCAAAGCCGATCGAGGTTTTTCTCTCGTCCCTGTATTTATTGCAGATGGCTGCCGCCTCGTCCCTTACTACTCCGAGAAGAACCTTCTCATCTCCGAGTATAGCCTTGTATTCCTTGATCTTATCCATGAGCTCGGCATACTCCGCTTCGAGCTTTTCTCTTTCCAGACCGGTCAGCTGTCTTAAGCGCATGTCAACGATCGCCTGGGCCTGAGGGTCGTCAAAACCGAAGCGGTCGATAAGTCCCTGTTTTGCATCCGGAGTGGACTTTGAAGCCTTGATCAGAGCAATTATCTCGTCGATTATATCGAGAGCCTTGATCAGACCTTCCTTGATATGTGCCTGTTCCTCGGCTTTCTTCAGATCGAATCTTGTCCTTCTTGTAACAACGTCCTCCTGATGCTTGATATAAAGCTCAAGGATCTGAAGGATCGAGAGCATCTTGGGCTCGTTGTTGACAAGAGCAAGCATGTTAACGCCGAAGGTGTCCTGAAGCTGTGTATGCTTGTAAAGATGGTTAAGAACCACCTGAGGATTTACGTCACGCCGCAGCTCTATGCAGACGCGCATACCCTGACGGTCGGATTCGTCGCGAAGATCCGTGATGCCGTCTATCTTTCTGTCCTTGACCAGCTCCGCTATCTTGGCGATAAGCCTTGCCTTGTTTACAAGGAAGGGCAGCTCCGTAACTACTATCCTGTTCTTGCCGTTAGCCATAGGCTCGATATCGGTCACGGCACGGATCTTTATCTTGCCTCGTCCGGTCCTGTAGGCTTCGTTGATTCCTCTTGTACCGAGAATGGTACCTCCCGTCGGAAAATCGGGTCCTTTAATGATCCCGAGTATCTCGTCGATAGAGGTCTCCCTGTTCTCATCGATCCTGTTGTTGATGATCAGAGTTACCGCGTCAAGCACCTCTCCGATATTGTGCGGAGGGATGTTGGTCGCCATGCCGACAGCGATACCTGTGGTTCCGTTGATCAGCAGATTCGGGACTCTTGCGGGAAGTACGGTGGGTTCCTTTTCCGTTTCATCAAAGTTGGGTATGAATTCAACCGTATCCTTGTTGATATCGGCCAGCATCTCCATGGAGATCTTGCTGAGACGGGCTTCGGTGTAACGCATTGCGGCAGCGCCGTCTCCGTCGACCGATCCGAAGTTTCCGTGTCCGTCCACAAGGGGATAATGAGTTGACCATTCCTGTGCCAGATTGACCAGCGATCCGTAGATCGAGCTGTCTCCGTGAGGGTGGTATTTACCCATTGTATCGCCGACGATACGGGCACATTTACGATGAGGCTTGTCCGGTGTGTTGGACAGCTCTATCATTGCATACAGTATTCTTCTCTGAACAGGCTTAAGACCGTCTCTGACATCGGGAAGGGCACGGGCAGCTATAACCGACATTGCGTAATCGATATAGGAGGTCTCCATGGTTTCCTTCAAATCAACCGGTTTTACCTGATCATACATATTCTCTTCCATTTATAGGTTTCTCCTCAAATCATCAAGCTATATCGATATTCTTGGCGTATTTTGCGTTCAGCTCGATAAACTCACGCCTGGGCTCGACATTATCACCCATCAGAACGTTGAAGGTTACGTCAAGCTCTGCCGGATTATCTTCATCCATGGCTATCTTCTTTAACGTTCTGGTCTGGGGATCCATAGTGGTATCCCAAAGCTGTTCCGCATCCATTTCACCAAGACCTTTATAGCGCTGTACAGTATAATTGCTGTCGCGTCCTATTTCGGTCATGATGCTGTTGAGCTGTTCGTCGCTGTAGGCATACCATACCTTCTTGTTCTTCTCGACCTTGTACAGCGGAGGCTGAGCCAGATATACATGACCTTCCTTGATCAATTCGGGCATAAAACGATAGATGAAAGTAAGCATCAGTGTGGCGATATGAGCACCGTCCACATCGGCATCGGTCATAACAATGATCTTGTCGTAGCGAAGCTTGCTGATATCGAAATCATCGGAAATGCCTGTTCCGAAAGCAGTGATCATTGCCCTGATCTCTTCGTTTCCGAGTATCCTGTCAAGTCTTGCCTTTTCAACGTTAAGAATCTTACCGCGAAGAGGAAGTATAGCCTGTGTTGCCCTGTGACGCGCAGTCTTGGCGGAGCCTCCCGCGGAATCTCCCTCGACTATGAAGATCTCACAGTTCTTGGGATCCTTGTCTGAGCAATCCGCAAGCTTTCCGGGCAGACTCATGCCTTCAAGAGCGGACTTTCGCCTTGTCAGCTCCCTTGCCTTGCGGGCCGCATCCCTTGCGCGCTGAGCAAGAACCGCCTTTTCAATTATGATCTTTCCGACGTTGGGATTCTGCTCAAGGAAATATGTCAGCTGCTCGCTCACAACCGCGTCAACTGCCGTACGAGCTTCGCTGTTGCCGAGCTTCTGCTTGGTCTGTCCCTCAAACTGGGGCTCAGGTATCTTAATGCTGATGATCGCCGAAAGACCTTCGCGCAGATCCTCACCGCTCAGATTCTCCTCGTTTTCCTTGAGATATTTCATATTGCGGGCATAGTCGTTAAAGGTCTTGGTAAGGGCATTCTTAAAACCTGTAAAATGTGTTCCGCCCTCGGGAGTCGTTATATTGTTAACAAAGCTGTAGCAGCCTTCGTTATAGCCGTCGTTATGCTGCATGGCAACCTCGACCATAACATCGCCTTTGGTTCCCTCGCAGTAGATTATTTCGGGATAAAGTGTTACCTGACTTCTGTTCAGGTACTGAACGTACTCGCGGATACCGCCTTCGTAGTGGAATTCGGCATCCTGTTCCTGTCCTTCGCGCTTATCGTGAAGAACGATCTTAAGACCCTTGGTAAGGAATGCAATCTCGCGCAGTCTCCCCTTAAGGGTCGCAAATTCAAACACAGTCTCCTCAAATATTTCCTTATCGGGAAGGAATGTTACTGTAGTTCCGGTTCTGTCGGTTGTTCCGATCTCCTTTAAGGGTGCCTCGACCTTGCCTCTGTTGTAGCGCTGTCTGTACATCTTTCCGTCCTGCTCGACTGTTACCTCAAGCCATTCCGAAAGAGCGTTTACGACCGATGCGCCAACTCCGTGAAGACCTCCGGATACCTTGTATCCCCCGCCTCCGAACTTACCGCCGGCATGAAGCACTGTAAATACGACCTCAACAGATGAAACACCTTTTTTCTTGTTTATTCCTACAGGTATTCCGCGTCCGTCATCGATTACGGTTATGGAATTATCCGGATTGATCGATACATCTATACTGTCACAGTATCCGGCAAGAGCCTCGTCAACGGCGTTGTCCACTATCTCATAGACCAGGTGGTGAAGTCCCCTGATCGATGTAGTTCCGATGTACATACCCGGTCTTTTTCTGACTGCCTCCAGTCCCTCCAGAATCTGTATCTGGTCGGCACCGTATTCATTGCTCATCTATAATTCCTCCTCTGTCTATCCTGTAGATCCTGTCACAGCTGATCCTGCCTTTGACAAATTCCTCGAGGCCGGTGCAGGTAATGACAGTCTGTATTCCGTCGATACTGTCCAGAAGCTGGTTCTGTCTGTTTCTGTCCAGTTCGGATAATACATCATCCAGCAAAAGGACCGGCTTGTCACCGGTTTTTTCCTTATGTTCTTCTATTTCCGAAAGCTTGAGTGTAAGAGCTATGGTTCGCTGCTGTCCCTGCGAACCGTATTTTCTGGCGTTGTCCCTGTTTATGCAGAAATCGATATCGTCCCTGTGAGGTCCCGTGTTCGTGGCCTTCAGCAGAATATCCTTCTCGCGGCTCAATGCGAGCTGCTCGGGAAAATATCTGCTGTCAACATTGGGCAGATATTCCAGCTTAAGCTGCTCTTTTCCGAGAGTTATCCGACTGTGTATCCTCGCTGCCGTATCGTTCAATTCTTCGATGTATTTTTTTCTCTGGTCGATGATATAACTGCCATATCTGACAAGCTGTTCATCCCATACCGAAAGGGTGCTCTCCAGTTCGCTGTTGTTCTTTAGCTGCTTTAAAAGGATATTTCTCTGATTTAATACCTTCTTGTATGATGAAAGATTATACAGATATGACCTGTCAAGCTGTGAGAGCTCCATATCGATGAAATTCCTTCTCTCTGCCGGTCCGTTCTTTATGATGGACAGATCGTCCGGTGAGAAGGATACTATATTCATCATCCCGTATATTTCAGAGGCTTTGCTAAGAAGACTTCCGTCCAGGGCAACTCCCTTCGGGGCATTCTTTTTCAGGTGCATATCCAGTTTTCTGTCTATGCCGCCTTTATTGAAATACATTCTTATATGAGCTTCATCGTTTCCGAACCGGATCACCTCATGATCCCTGGCTGCACGCTGTGATTTTGTCGTACATGCCATATATATGGCTTCGAGAATATTGGTCTTTCCCTGGGCATTGTTGCCGTATAGGATGTTTATTCCGTCGCCAAGCTCCATATCGAGACTTTCGTAATTTCTGAAATTTTTTAATTCCAGCTTTGAAATGAACATACTAAAAAATTACTCCACGGTAACGGTTTTACCCTTATATGTAAAGGAATCTCCCTTATAAAGCTTTCTTCCGCGCCTGTTTTCAGGCTGGCCGTTGACTGTTACCCTGCCTTCTTCTATCTCATATTTGGCTTCAACGCCCGATTCCACAAGACCGGCCAGCTTCATAGCCTGTCCGAGCTTGATAAAATCGTCTCTGATAGTAATTTTATCCATAATTCTCCGTTTCCCGAATTCCGACAGAAATGCCTGTCAGCCGTTATGCCACGATGTTAACCGGAAGAATGAGATAGATATAATTCTCCGCACTGTCTCTGATAAAGCAGGGTGACTTTGAATTAACAAGATAAATATCAATATTCTCGTCGTCAATGACCCTGAGAGCTTCAATGATGAACTTGGGATTGAAGCCTATAACGATATCCTTTCCTTCCTTCTCAATGTTGATCTCATCGTCAAGAGTTCCGATCTGAGTGTTCATCCTGAGATTGAGTATCTGATCGCTGGTTTCGATTACTACAGGCTTTTTGTCACTTTCCTTTATCAGAAGCGTAGCTCTGTCTATGCTGTTGAACAGTTCTCTCTTGTTAACGGTAATCTTGGTCTCAAAATCAGATGAAAGCATCTGATCTATCTTGTAATATTCTCCCTCGATAAGTCTTGAAAGGATAACGGTATCCTCCAGCTCAAACATGATATTCTTGTCGGAGAAATAGATATTGACCTCATCCTCGGTCTCGCCGGAAAGGATCTTGCTTATCTCATTAAGTGCCTTACCGGGAACGATAACCTTGTAATTGCCGAAATCTTCCTTCAGCTCGATATTCCTGACAGCAATTCTGTGACCGTCGAGAGCAACTGCTCTCATCTTGTTGCCCTTTATCTCAAAGAGCTCACCGGTCATTACTTTAACGTTCTCGTTATCCGATATTGAGAAAACGGTCTGCACGATAATGCTGCGAAGAGTAAACTGGGACATCGTTACCTTTTTGCTCTTCTCTATCTGGGGAAGTCCGGGGAATTCACTGCCTTCCTTCGCCGAAATGTTAAACTTGGTCTTTTCACAGTTAATCTTGGTATTAAGAGAAGCATCCGTTTCGATAGTAACGTCGTTATCGGGAAGCTTGCGCACGATATCGGAGAAATTCTTGGCGTTGAGAGCTATAATTCCCTCCTCGATGATATCGCCTCTTACGACTGTCTCGATACCGAGTTCCATATCGTTTCCTACCAAAGCTATCTGTCCGTTGACTGCCTTTAAAAGGATGCAATCAAGGATCGGCATGGTTGTTTTTGCGGGAACAGCCTTTAATACGATTCCTATACCGGTAAGCAGATCAGCTTTTGCACATTTGATTTTCATTGGTTATGCTTCCTCCTAATTTATTAGATGCGGTTTTGTCGCATCTGATTTCTCACTATATACGCCAATAGCGCAGCAGACCCAATAATTGGATTTTTTATAGATAAATATATATATTTAATATTAATTATAGTTATTATATGGGCCGTTTAAAAGTGGATAAGCCGTTAAACGTCCGTAATTACTATATTTATGAGCTCCGCATATCATGTTCAAAAGCACTTTACACTTTTGTATAACTTAAGTCAGGATCAGTCTATGTTCAGCTTCTTAATGATGATATCCACCGTATTCTCCACAGACGGATCCTCTTTTATCATGTTTTCCACTTTTTTGATCCCGTGAAGAACCGTTGTGTGATCACGCTTGAAAACCTTTGATATATCGTTTCCGGTCCTTAAGGTATACCTTTTTGAGAGATACATTGCTATCTGTCTGGGGAAAGCAATGAAGCTGTCCCTCTTGTCGGAAAGGATTTCCGATGGAGTGATATTATAGTGCTCTGCTACAACATCAATAATGAATTCAGGAGTGATTACCTTCTTCTGGTTAGGGAAGATCATGTCCTTGAGCGCATACTCGACAAGCTCCATATCTATGCTCTTATGATTGATGTTGGAAAGAGCTATTACCTTATTAAGGGCACCTTCGAGTGAGCGGATATTCGTATTGATATTATCAGCAATGTAGGAAAGACATTCGTCACTGATAACGATCCTGCTTCCGGTCTCAAATTCGCGCATCTCAATCTTTTTCTTAAGGATGGCCATCTTGGTCTCATAGTCGGGTGTTGTGATATCAACTATGAGGCCGCTTTCAAAGCGTGAACGGAAGCGTTCATCAAGATCGGCAAAGTCGCGGGGCGGCTTATCCGAAGTGATGACTATCTGTTTTCTGGCTTCGCGCAGATAGTTAAAGGTATAGAAAAACTCTTCCTGAGTACGGTTTTTACCTATTATAAATTGAATATCGTCAATAAGAAGAATGTCGACGTTGCGATATTTTTCCCTGACATCGGCAGCGGAAACGGTACCCTGTCTGATGGATTCAACTATCTCGGTAGTAAATTTGTCACTAGTAACGTACAGAACCTTCAGGCTGGGAGAATTCTCCTCAATGAAATGAACTATAGCGTGCAGAAGATGAGTTTTTCCAAGTCCGGGATCGCCATAAATATACAGGGGATTGTAAATTTCACCGGGTGCCTCGGCCACCTTAAGGGCTGCCGCATGAACCATGGAATTGTTGCGGCTTACAACGAAATTATCGAAGGTATAATCCGGATTAAGAATAAAATCGGAAGATGAACCCGTCCTTCTCTTAATTTCGGGAGCAGGTGCCTTCAATGATTCCGGTACCTGAGCAACAAGCTCGATGTCGGGCATCTCATCAAGGTCAAGTACTTCAGCTATAGCACTTTTAATGAAATTTCCGTACTTTTTCTGAATGAAGGAAATGTTTGATATATTATCCTCGGAATCTGTAAAGATAAGTATCTTATTGTTTTCAATATCCTTGAACTTCAGATCCTTAAGCCAGGTCTCGAAAGAAACCTTCTGAATACCGAATTCAGTTCTGAGATATTCAAGAATATCGTCCCATTTCTTTGTTATCAGATCCTTCATAATATAATAACTCTCCTCCAAAAGGCAAAATGCCACACATAGTTATTCTACTCTATTGGTGTTCTTTTTTCAAGAATATTTCAAGATTCGCGCATATCCCCACAAAGCGCGTATCTCATGGTATTGCCGATTATTTATCCAAAATGTATCCACAGCAAGTTATCAACATATCCACAGAATTATGTGGATATGTTGGAAAAAACGCAAAAAAATAAGATTTTACTTGACGAAAGAGTGTCTCGTAAATATAATTGTAATGCTGTTTATTATCCCAAAAAGGAGGTGTTTACGATATGAAGATGACATTTCAGCCTAAGAACAGACAGAGATCAAAGGTTCACGGTTTCCGTCAGAGAATGAGCACTGTAGGCGGACGTAAGGTTCTCTCTGCAAGAAGAGCAAAAGGAAGACATAAATTATCAGCCTGAGGTCGCATTTATGTGACCTTTTCTTCTGTAATCTTTTTTTTACAGATGAGAGGAATGTGATTTGTCTAAAATCGTTTCATTAAAGAACTTCTCTCAGTTTGACAACGTATACAGGAACGGAATTAGCTACGCTAACCGTTATCTGGTCATGTATATTATGAAGAATGACCTTAATATCAACAGACTCGGCATTTCAGTCAGCAAAAGAGTCGGAAACAGCGTTGTCAGACACAGAATCACCAGACTCATCCGCGAGGCATACCGGCTCGCGGGGAGCGTGTTCAATAGTGGTTTGGACATTGTGGTTGTAGCGCGCGCTGGCGTAAGAGGAAAGAATTATTTCGATGTAAGGGATGCGATGCTTCATCTGGCAAAGCTCCACAAGATCATTTGACTATGAAAAATATTCTTATCTTCCTGATAAATATATATAAAAGGTATATTTCACCTCTAAAACGCAGAAGTGTTTGTATTTACATTCCTACCTGCTCTACTTACGCGATCGAGGCGCTGCAGAAATACGGCGCGCTGAAAGGTTCGTTTTTAGCAGCGAAACGAATTCTTAGATGCCACCCGTTTTCTAAGGGAGGATTTGATCCGGTACCCTGATTTTTGCGAACATCGACATGTTCGCATGAGTGTTGCGGATAGCGGTTCCGCAGCGGATTGAGAGGTAAAATTGAATATCCTGTTTTTAACCCAGGTATCCGGTTTTTTAAAGCCCTTTGCCTGGATAATGGGAGTTATTCTTGACGCAATCTACAGATTTGTCGGCTTGTTCGGAATACATAATCTTGCATTATGTATCTTCTTATTTACATTTGTAGTTAAAATGCTTATGCTGCCCCTGACGATCAAGCAGCAGAAATTCACGAGACTCTCTTCGAAAATGAATCCTGAACTTACCAAGATTCAGGAAAAGTATAAGGGCAAAAAAGACGAAGATTCAATGAGACGCCAGCAGGCGGAAACTCAGGAAGTATATGCCAAGTATGGCACAAATCCCATGGGCGGATGTCTTCCTCTTCTTATCTCACTGCCCATTATGTTCGCACTTTACCGCGTTATCTACGCAATCCCGGCTTATGTCGGTGAAGTCGGCGAGTGGTACGGTACCGTTGCCGATGCAATCATTAACGGCAATGCAACAGGACATGCCGATGCGATCGCTGCATTTATTTCGGATAACGGCATCAAGGTTACCAGTAATCTTACTACTTATGCTGTAGGCTCTGCCGAGTACAGAAACAGCCTTATCGATATCCTTGCAAAGTTTTCCACCGCGAACTGGGATGCTTTTTTCCAGACTTCGTCATTTGCAGGGATCAAGGGTGTCTGTGAAGGCGTAGTTGCCAATATTATCAAGGCTAACAACCTTTTCGGACTGAACATTCTTGATACGCCCAATTTCAAGATTATCTGGTCACTGATAATTCCTGTTCTTGCAGTAGTTACCCAGATGATCCAGACCAAGCTTGCAACTGCGAATCAGCCTCAGCCTAAGAAGAACAGCGACAGCCCCATGGCCAACTCCATGCAGAGCATGAATACGATCATGCCTATTATGTCAGGTGTGTTCTGTCTCATGCTTCCCATCGGTGTAGGCATTTACTGGATCGCTTCTGCACTGTTCACCATCCTTCAGACCATATTTATCAATCGTTACCTTGACAAGGTCGACATTGATGCGATGATCGAGAAGAATGTCGAGAAAGCAAACAAGAGAAAAGAAAAGCTCGGAGTCGTATATGACAACAAGATGGCCGAGGTAGCCAAGAAGTCTACCAAGACCTACGATAATACCGCTTACGACAACACCGAATACAAAAAGAACAACAAGCGTAAATCCGGCAGTGGTTCTGATTATCAGCGCAGCACGGTTTCATACAGTTCATCCTCTATTGCGGCCAACGCAAATCTTCTGAGGTCACGTTCCGATGACGGCAAGAAGACCATTGAACTGAACGCCAGCATTGAAACCAAGGATAACAAGGATTCTGCTGAGGAAGGAACAAAAGAATAATGGAAGAGTGGAAGGAATATACAGGCAAAACGGTTGAGGAAGCTCTTGAGACCGCGCTTGCCGAGCTTGAAACTACCGCTGACAAGGTTGTTTACGAGGTAGTTGAAGAAGCCAGCACAGGGTTCCTTGGACTTGGCAAGAAGCCCGCAGTTATCAGGCTCCAGAAAAAAGAAATCAAGCCTGAAGAGATAGCTAAAACCTTTATCATCAATGTACTTGGAGCCATGGATATCCAGGCAGAGGTTGAAGTTACAAATAACGAGGAAACCGAGACTCTGGAGGTTCAGATCGTCGGAGACGACATGGGCATCCTTATCGGAAAGAGGGGTCAGACCCTTGACTCGCTTCAGTATCTTGCTTCTCTTGCAGTTACAAAGGAAACCGGCAAGTATGTAAAGGTTAAGCTTGATACCGAGAACTATCGCGAAAGACGCAAGGAAACACTTGAAAACCTTGCAAAGAATATCGCTTCAAGAGTTAAGAAATATCGCAAGCAGGTTGCTCTTGAGCCCATGAATCCCTACGAAAGAAGGATCATTCATTCGGCACTTCAGAACGACAAGTATGTTGAGACCTTCAGTGAGGGTGAAGAGCCGCACAGAAAGGTTATCGTTGCTCTTAAAAAGGGCGTTGTGTTAGAGGATAAAAAGCGCGGCGGACGTTACGGAAACAGGCGCTTTGATTCCAGAAACAACACCAAGAAGGTCAGCAGCAGCCGCGAATTTCATAAGAAGTACGGTGCTGATACCAAGGACTACAGCACTGACTACAAGAAGGATTATGCAGATTACTTAGAGTCTAAGGCAGCAGCGAAGGCGGCAGCCGAGGCACAGGCAAAGGCTGAAGCTTCTACGGAGTCGTAATTATTTGAGGGGCTGCCGCACTCGGTGCGACAACCCCTTTTTTGCATCTAATACAATAGAGGAGGATGACCTGTGAAGAACGATACTATCGCGGCAATTGCTTCCGGAATGTCCGGAAGTGCGGGAATCAGCATCATTAGAATAAGCGGCGAAGACTCCTTTATTATTGCTGACCGACTATTCAGGTCTGTTTCCGGAAAAACGGTCAGTCAGATGGAATCTTTCAAGGCCGCTTACGGTCACATCGAGTATGAAGGACGCATTCTTGATGAAGTCCTTCTTATTAAGATGAAGGCTCCTCACACATATACAAGAGAGGATGTTGTGGAAATAGATTGTCACGGCGGAATCGTTGTGACAAAGGCAGTTCTTGAAGCCGTTCTTGCATCCGGCGCAAGGCCCGCCGAACCCGGAGAGTTTACCAAAAGAGCTTTTCTTAACGGAAGAATCGATCTGTCCCAGGCTGAAGCGGTCAGCGATATCATTTCCGCAAAAAGCCGTATTGCCCTGAATAATTCGGTGAAGCAGCTCCGCGGTGATGTCAGGGAAAAGATAGCTGCTCTCCGTGAGAGGATCATTTCCAAAACCGCATTCATAGAAGCTGCGCTTGACGATCCGGAGCATTATTCTCTTGATGGATTTCCCGATGAACTTAAGAAAGAATTGGCCTCAATTCTCGGCGAGATCAACGTACTTATTAATTCCAACGACAACGGTAGAATAATCAAAGAGGGCATAAACACTGTATTTCTCGGACGTCCCAACGCAGGCAAGTCATCTCTGCTGAATGTGATAATCGGACACGAGCGAGCAATCGTTACCGAAATCGCGGGAACTACAAGAGACACTCTTGAAGAAACTGTTCTGCTCGACGGACTTGTTTTGAATATCATTGATACCGCAGGAATATGCGATACGGATGACGTGATCGAGAAGATCGGTGTCGATAAGGCCCGGAAGGCAGCCGCTGAAGCGGACCTCATCCTGTATATCATCGATTCGACCGCCGGCCTGTCCGATAAGGATTTTGAAATTCTTGACAGCATAAAAGAAAAGAAACTTATACTTCTTATTAATAAAACTGATATTGCAAGTCCCGAACCCGAAAACCTGGTTTCGGCCGTCAGAAAGATCAATGCTCCCGCACTTGCGGTTTCTGCCGTTACCGGTGAAGGTATCGATGATCTTAAACGCTATATCGTTGATATGTTTTTTAACGGCAAGCTTGATTATAATGATGAGATCTACATCACCAACCTCCGACATAAGGATCTTCTGATGAAAGCTGCCGATTCGCTGAATTCCGTGATCGACGGAATCGATTCGGGATTGAGCGAGGATTTTTATACCGGTGATCTGATGGCGGCCTACACCTCACTCGGGCTGATAACCGGCGATAATGTTGAAGATGATCTGGCAGACAGGATCTTCAGTGAGTTCTGTATGGGAAAATAGTTGCTGTTCACCGGTGAATAGCACGTCGAATTATTTAGAGAGAGTTAATTATGATTTATCCTTCTTATGATGTAGCGGTCATCGGTGCCGGACATGCCGGATGTGAGGCTGCTCTTGCCTGTGCGAGGCTCGGTCTGAAAACAATAGTTTTTACCGTAAGTGTCGACAGTATAGCCATGATGCCCTGCAATCCCAATGTCGGAGGAACCTCAAAGGGTCATCTTGTCCGTGAGATCGACGCTCTCGGCGGTGAGATGGGAAAGAATATCGACAGAACCTTTATACAGTCGAAAATGCTGAATACTTCAAAAGGTCCCGCTGTTCATTCGCTTCGCGCCCAGGCCGATAAGAAGAATTACTCCGCAGAAATGAGGAAAATCCTCGAAAAAACCGACAATCTCGTTATACGTCAGGACGAGGTCTCCGAGATCGTTGTTGAAAAAACAGAAGAAGGCGGAAGCTCTGTAAGAAGAGTGACCGGAGTTAAGACCTGCTCCGGAAATCTTTATCCCTGCAGATCTGCTATCCTCTGTACAGGTGTATATCTGAAGGCCCGCTGCATTACCGGTGAAATGAGCACCTATACCGGACCCAACGGTCTTCCTGCAGCGAATCACCTGACTCAGTCACTTATTGATCTCGGTATTGAAGTACGCCGCTTTAAGACAGGAACTCCCGCGCGTATTGACGGACGCACCATAGATTACTCGAAAATGGAGGAGCAGAAGGGTGACGAGAAGATAGTTCCCTTCTCCTTTTCAAACAAGAGAAGCGATATTGAACGTGATCAGGTCAGCTGCTGGCTGACATATACCAACAGTGAAACGCATAGGATAATCCGGGAAAATATTGACCGTTCGCCGTTATTTTCCGGAATGATAGAGGGTGTCGGGCCGCGTTACTGTCCTTCTATCGAAGACAAGGTCATGCGCTTTGCCGACAAGGAGAGGCATCAGGTTTTCATCGAACCCGAGGGCCTTTATACCAACGAAATGTATATTTCCGGAATGTCCAGCAGTCTTCCCGAGGATGTGCAGTACGAAATGTACCGTTCTGTTCCGGGTCTTGAAAATGCTGTGATCGTTCGAAACGCCTATGCGATCGAATATGATTGCATTAATGCCACCCAGTTGAAGGCAAGTCTTGAGTTTAAGGATATTGAAGGTCTGTTCAGCGCCGGTCAGTCAAACGGAAGCTCCGGTTATGAAGAGGCAGCAGCGCAGGGTATCATTGCCGGAATCAATTCTGCCATGAAGCTGCTGGGCCGTGAACCTTTGATCCTTGACAGGTCTGATGCATATATCGGAGTTCTGATCGATGATCTCGTTACCAAGGAAACCGCCGAGCCCTACAGAATGATGACATCCCGTGCCGAATACCGTCTGCTTCTTAGGCAGGATAATGCCGATCTTCGTTTATATGAGTACGGTCACAGAGTCGGTCTGCTTTCCGATGATCGCTATGAAGCCGTTATAAATAAGAAGAAGATCATTGAGTCGGAGATTGAGAGACTTAATTCTACAACTGTAGGCACAACTGAAACTATACAGCACTTTCTTAGAGCACATGACAGTACTGAGCTTACATCGGGCTCGACATTGGCTGAACTTGTCAGAAGACCTGAACTGTCATATGAAGCTATCGCAGATATCGATCCCGGCAGACCCGTTGTTGAAGAGGATGTTGCCGAACAGATCAACATTGAAGTTAAATATGAAGGTTATATCAACAGGCAGCGATTACAGGTGGATCAGTTCAGAAAGCTTGAGAAGAAGCTGATCCCTGCGGATATCGATTATGATGATGTTCCGTCTCTTCGTATCGAGGCCAGACAGAAGCTAAAAAAGTTCTGTCCCGTTTCGATCGGACAGGCATCAAGAATATCCGGAGTTTCTCCTGCTGATATCAGTGTTCTTCTTGTTTTTCTTGGCAGGAAATAATAATTTGCAGCGGAGGTTTATATGGAGAAACGTGACTATCTTATCAGTTGTCTTTCTCAAAACGAAATACCCTGCACCGATATCCAGGCTGATAAGCTGATACGTTTCTATGAAATGCTCATAGAAAAAAATAAGGTTATGAACCTTACAGCCATTACCGATTATGAGGATGTTGTCGTAAAGCATTTTGCTGACAGTCTTACAGTTAACAGAATTATCGATCTGAGCAGTCAGAGATTGATAGATGTCGGAACCGGAGCCGGATTTCCCGGAATTCCCTTAAAGATTATTTATCCGGATCTGAAAGTTACATTGCTTGACTCTCTTAATAAGAGACTCGTTTTTTTGAATGAAGTGATCGATGAGCTTGGCTTGAAGGGAATTGAAACTGTTCATTATCGTGCGGAAGAAGCCGCCCGTCTTGAAAAGTATCGTGAGAATTATGATGTTGTTGTATCGCGTGCTGTTGCAAATCTTTCTACTCTTGTAGAATATTGTCTCCCTTTTGCTTCTGTTGGTGGTTGCTTTATTTCCTATAAGGGTGAAAAGGCACAGGAAGAAGTTGATGCGGCTTCCACCGCGATCAGAGTTCTCGGAGGTAAATTATCTTCTGCTCAATACTTTACTCTAAACGGTAGCTCCTATGATCGTGCATTAATTCGAATAGATAAGGTTTCGTACACTCTAGCTAAGTATCCTCGGCAGGGTGGTAAGCCTTCATCCTCTCCGATTACTTGAAATTTATTTGTTTTCGTATTACAATGTTTCACGTGAAACATTTTTGATTCAAAATCACAAACATCCAAATGTTTCACGTGAAACATTGACTATATGTATCAGTAGCATAAGCTAAATTCAAACTGATACATCGACAAGGATATCAATGGGTAAAATAATAGCAATAGCAAACCAAAAAGGTGGAGTAGGAAAAACCACATCAACAATAAATCTTTCAGCTGCACTTGCTCTGAAAGGAATGCGTGTACTTGTCGTTGACTGTGATCCACAGGGAAATGCAACGAGTGGACTCGGAATTGAAAAGAGCGAAATAGAGAATACAGTCTACGAACTCATGATAGGAGACTGCGAAACAGAACAGTGCATCTGTGAAAGTGCAGTCACAAATCTTAAAGTAATACCCTCCAATGTAAACCTTGCCGGAGCAGAGATAGAACTAATAGGAATGAACAACAAAGAATTCATTCTGAAGGATGCTCTGAGCAAACTGAAGGATGAATACGACTATATTATGATAGACTGTCCTCCTTCACTCAATATTCTGACCGTTAATGCATTGGCAGCAGCAGATGCAGTACTGATAACGATCCAGTGTGAATTCTATGCTTTGGAAGGTCTTTCACAACTGATCCATACTATCGAACTTGTTAAGGCAAGACTGAATCCGGGACTGGTTATCGACGGTGGAGTATTCACAATGTACGATTCGAGAACCAATCTCTCAAATCAGGTTGTAGAGAATGTTAAGAACAATCTGGAACAGAATATCTACAAGACAATGATACCGAGAAATGTCAGACTCGCAGAAGCACCGAGCTACGGACTTCCAATCTGTATGTATGATCCCAAGTCTGCAGGAGCGGAAGCATATAACAATCTGGCGGATGAAATACTTGTACGTGACGGCAAAAAGAAAGCCGGAACAAGAAAAATTATCAGGAAAACAAAGAACTGAGAAGAGCAATTATAGGCCAAATCAAGATATAGTATACAGAACGATAAAAAGGCACAAAATACTGTAAAGGAGAAATAAGATGGCAGTTAAGCGCGGATTGGGAAAGGGACTTGATGCAATGATAAGCAAGAAGAACGTCCCCGAGACAGAGAACACTGAGACAGAGGCAACAACCGGAGAGACTCTGGTGAGCATTAATCAGATCGACACCAATCAGGATCAGCCCAGAAAGGCCTTCAATCAGGAAAGGCTGAACGAACTGGCGGATTCGATCAAGCAACATGGTATAGTTGAACCTCTGATCCTTCAGAAGAAGAGCAAGAACCGTTACGAGATAATCGCAGGAGAGCGCAGGTTCAGGGCCGCAAAGATTGCCAAGCTTAAGGAAGTTCCCGCTATAATCAGAGACTATGAGGACAAGGAAGTAGTCGAGATAGCACTGATCGAGAATATTCAGCGCGAGGATCTCAACGCGATTGAAGAATCGAACGCTTATCAGAGACTTATGGACGAATACGGCTACCGTCAGGAAGAGGTTGCTGTAAGAGTATCCAAGAGCAGAGTGGCGATCGCGAATTCACTCCGCCTTCAGAAGCTGGATGAGCGCGTGAAGCTCATGGTCATTGATGACGAGATCACCGGAGGACACGCACGCGCACTTCTTGCAATCGAGGATCCCAACCTTCAGTACGAGACGGCAGGCAAGGTTTTTGAGGAAAAGCTCAGTGTCCGCGAAACGGAAAAGCTCGTAAGGTCGATCACAAAGCCCAAAAAGGATAATCCCAAGGAGAAGAAAGCCCTTGAAGATGACGCAACATATAAAAAATATGAGAAGAACCTGATCACACTTACCGGATCGAGAGTTGAGATCCAGCGCAAGGATAATGACAAGGGACGGATCATCATAGACTACAACAGCCTGGATGAGTTTGAAAGGATCTACGAAATAATGATGAAAGGCGGAAAGAACTGATGAAGATATTTACATCGATGGGTCTGGATCCTGAAATCGTTTTGCTGAGCATATGTTGTATAGTATTGATAATGATAATACTATATATTGTTCTTCTGGTTAAGTTTAAGGAATATAAGGCAAACTACAACACCTTTATGCAGGGTAAAGACGGCAAGGATCTTGAGACTGCGATACTCGAGAAATTTTCGCAGATAGACAAGATCAGCGACCAGGTCGACGTCAATGCCGCAGAGATAGTATCCATCATAGACAAGATGAAGTATAACTATCAGAAGTTCAGCATTGTAAAGTACGATGCTTTCAAGGAATGCGGCGGTAAGCTGAGCTTTTCCCTGTGTATGCTCACTGACAACAACGATGGTTTTGTAATGACCTCGGTTCACAGCACCAACGAGGGCTGCTATATCTACATCAAGGAGATCATAAAGGGCGAGTCCTATGTACTCCTGAGTGAAGAAGAAAAGAAGGTCCTTACCGAGGCCAAGACAAGAAAAAGCTGCTTAGACGACAAATAAGCGGAATAGCGGGAATAATGAATGCATAGTTTTTTAAAATCGATCGGTTATACGTGTAAGGGAACTCCGACAGAACTGGAGGAGCTCATCAAGAACACGCTTCTCAAGGCCGATTATAAAAAAGAAGTCGCTCTCGAAAGAGGCGGGAAGATGGTGGAGTACATCAGGTTTACCTCGGAAGACTCCGGAATAATCGTTGTCGGAGAGGAAGACGAGGAAGGACGCTATCACTATAAGTATTATTTCCCGTTCGGGGTAGGAAGAGCAGGCATCAATAACGAGGAAGAGGTATTCGTCAACAAGAAGGTTGACAGCGATGCCTACATGGCGATGTGCGATGATTCAAGGATCGGCATATCGCTGATCTTCTATGTCGTAAATGTAGTTGACTTCATGAGGATATATAAGGGCGAGAAATGTCTTGAGAATAAATCGGTACAGTTCGTCGGACTTGCCGACACGGGAAAGATAATCCTGCCCACACAGGTCTATGTTGAGGATCGAGAGAAGCAGAAAAAGGAAATAAAAAAGAAAAACAAGCTGGTTGCCGAGGCAAAGAAGGGCAATCCCGAAGCGATCGAAAACCTGACACTCGATGACATCACGAGATATGCGATCGTATCACAGCGTATCATGAAGGAAGATATTCTTTCGATCGTTGAAACAAGCATTGTTCCGTACGGTTCTGAGTCAGACATGTACAAGATCACAGGAAATATCGAGGATGTCAGAAAAGAGGAGAACGCTGATACCAAGGAAGCATTCTGGCATCTGACGGTTCGCGTGGATGAAATACCCATGGATATCTACATCAATTCAAACGATCTGATGGGTGAGCCTCTTGTGGGAAGAAGATTCAGAGGAAATATCTGGCTTCAGGCAGAAGTGACCGATCCCAAGGGATGACGGTGAGAGATAAAAATGACATCACCCGGGGAATGTGCTAAAATAATAATTTGAAGGTCAACAAATACAAATATAAACGGGGAAAGGAAACCGTTCTTATGGGCAAGGGAAGAATTTTCTGCCTGCTCGGTCCCTCCGCATCAGGAAAAGACAGTCTGTATCAGGGGATACTAAAACGGCAGCCGATAGAGCTGAAAACAATAGTATCATATACTACAAGGCCTCAGAGGGCGAATGAGATCTCCGGGGTCGAATATCACTTTACGGATATCCCTTCATTCCGAAAGCAGGAAGAAGAGGGAGGAGTCATTGAATACAGGTGCTATCATACGATGCACGGAGACTGGTACTACTACACCGCGAATGACGGACAGATAGATGAAGAACACGACTATCTTGTAACGACGGTACTCAAAGGCTACGAGGGTCTGCGTGATTTCTTCGGAAAAGAGCGCGTGGTTCCGATATATATTTATGTAGAGGACGGTCTGCGTCTGAGCAGAGCCCTTGAAAGAGAAAGAAAACAGACCAACCCGAAATACGCGGAGATGTGCCGGAGATATCTGGCCGACTCCGAGGATTTTTCGGAAGAAAACATAAAAAAGACAGGCATTAAGAGACGGTTTGAAAACGAGGATTTTAATAAATGTCTTGAGGAAATCTGCAGGTTTATTGAATCCGGAGATTACTCTACAGTTGTAGAATAAAACCGAACGGAGCTATTATGGATATCAGGGTTAATCAGACGACACCAGTTAACCAGATAGAACAGACTCAGGCTGCCAAACCTGCAGACGGCAGCTTCAAATTCACGCTCATAAGTACGATCGAGGAAACGGAGCTTGCCGAGAAGCTGACCAATCTCATGGGTGAGATCACCGAGCAGGGCGAAAAGATCAAAAAGCGCAGAGATATTCAGGATATGCGCCGCTACCGCTCGCTGATCAAGGACTTCATGAATGAAGTCGTAAACCGTTCACATAAGTTCTCGCGTGAGAATTTCCTCGACAAGAGAGGTCGGCACAGAGTATACGGAATGATCCGTCTGGTTGACGAAAAGCTCGATGAGATCGCATCAGAACTGATAAAGGATGAAAAGGATCTGCTTCTGATAATGGGCAACATAGATGAGATACGCGGCCTGCTGCTTGATATCTTCACATGAGCAGGACATATGGCGATAGAGGAGGATCCGGACAGTGCTTAGCTTTAAAGACATCATTGGCCAGGAAAGCGTAAAGGAGCATCTCCAATCGGCCATTTCTGAGAAAAAGCTGTCGCATGCCTATATCTTTTCGGGAGAGGACGGATCCGGAAAGATGATGCTCGCAAAAAGGTTCGCCGCCGCGCTTCAGTGTGATTCGGAAGGTCCCGAGCCCTGCGGCTGCTGTCTGAACTGCATGCAGTCCGAGGCGGATTCCCATCCGGATACGGTATATGTGACTCATGAGAAAAAAAATATTACCGTGGACGATATCCGAAATCAGCTGGTCAATGACGTTCAGGTAAAGCCCTATTCGGGAAAATACAAGATTTATATTGTCGATGAAGCCGAGAAAATGAACGAAGCGGCTCAGAACGCGCTGTTGAAGACTCTGGAGGAGCCACCTGAATATGCGGTAATCATATTGCTGACAACCAATACCGGAACATTCCTTCAGACGATACTTTCCCGATGTGTGATCCTTGATATAAAACCGGTGGAAAACGGAAGGATCAGGGACTATCTTATGGACAGGGAGAAGCTTCCCGACTATGTTGCTTCTCTGTATGCGGCATTTTCCTGCGGTTCGATCGGAAAAGCGCTCCGTTATGCGGGAGATGAAAGCTTTATCGCCGCAAAGGATCTGGTGATCAGGTTTGTAACGGAGGTCGGACGCCTAAAGCAGACCGAATTATCCGAACTGATAGGCGAGATGGGCGGAAAGGACAGCAAAACTTCTTTTGACGATTATTACGATCTTATGTGCATGTGGTACAGGGACGTAATGGTATATAAAGCGACCCACGATCCCAGGAAGGTCATATTTTCCGAAAAGATATCGGAAATCAGAGAGCAGGCAGAGGAAAAAAGCTTCAAGGCTCTCAATGACATATTTAATGAGCTTGAAACCGCCAGACAGCGACTGAATTTCAGCGTAAGCTTTCCTGCTACGATGCAGATGCTGGTTCGTGCGATGAAGGCGAGATAGAAAGGATAGATTATGGTTACAGTTATCGGAGTGAAATTCAGACATGCGGGAAAGATCTACTATTTTGATCCCGCAGGTCTGGACATACAAAAAGGAGATTCCTGCATCGTCGAAACCGCCAGGGGTGTTGAATTCGGAAGTGTTGTTCTCGGACCCCGCGAGATCGATGACAGCAAGGTTGTACAGCCTTTAAAGCCGGTTATCAGAAAAGCGGACGAAGCAGATTTTGCGACTGAGGCCAGAAACCGCGAAAAAGAAAAGGACGCCTTCATAGTATGTCTTGAAAAGATCAGGAAGCACGGTCTTGAGATGAAGCTGATCGAATGTGAATATACATTTGACGGCAGCAAGGTACTTTTCTATTTTACCGCGGACGGACGTATCGATTTCCGTGAGCTTGTAAAGGATCTTGCATCGGTATTCAGAACACGAATCGAGCTGAGGCAGATCGGCGTCAGGGACGAAGCAAAGGCACTCGGAGGGATCGGAATATGCGGAAGACCTCTTTGCTGCAACACATATCTTCCCGATTTCGCGCCTGTTTCGATCAAGATGGCAAAGGAACAGAACCTTTCGCTCAATCCTACCAAGATATCCGGAAACTGCGGAAGGCTTATGTGCTGTCTGAACAACGAGGAGCTCGCATATGAGGAGCTTAATGCAAAGCTTCCCAATGTCGGCGATCATGTTACAACAGCTGAGGGAAGACATGGTGAAGTTGCTTCAGTAAATGTCCTGAAGCAGATCGTTCATGTTATCATCACCCTTGAAAACGGCGACAAGGAAGCTCATGACTATTCACCCGAGCAGCTTACCTTTAAGCCGCGTAAGCGTAAGGAACGTCCCGCAGTCGAGGCGGACGGAGAAGAACTCAAGGAGCTTAAAGAGCTCGAAAAGCTTGAGAAGACCGAAGGCGGCAGCAAGCTGGACGAATAACAAGATAAAACAGATATGGATGTTACGTTACTTCCCGGAGAACGGGTCGATGACCTTGAAAGAAACAATTTTAAAATAATACAGAATCCCGCCCGGTTCTGCTTCGGCATGGATGCCGTGCTGCTGAGCGGGTTTGCTTTAGTGCGGGAAGAAGAGAGGGTTGTCGATCTCGGAACAGGGAACGGCATCATTCCGATACTTCTTGCAGCCAAGACCACGGGAAAGCATTTTACAGGAATAGAGATACAGCCGGAAAATGTTGATATGGCGCGAAGGAGCGTCGCGCTGAACGATATCGGCGACAGAGTCGATATCCGTGAGGGTGACATAAAAACCGCGTCTGCCGATCTCGGTAAGGCAATGTTTGATGTTGTAACCTCGAATCCTCCCTATATGCTTGGTGAGCATGGTCTGGTCAATCCGGATTCGGCCAAGGCGATCGCCAGGCATGAAATACTTTGCACACTTGACGATGTTGTCCGTGAAGCATCACTCCTGTTAAAGCCGCAGGGAAGGTTCTATCTTGTCCACAGACCCTTCCGGCTCGCCGAGATCTTTTCCAGACTTGCGGAATACAGGCTCGAACCGAAACGCATGAAGATGGTTCATCCATTTATCGACAAAGAGCCGAACATGGTTCTTATAGAAGCGGTCCGAGGCGGAAAACCGAGACTTACAGTGGAAGCTCCGCTGATAGTCTATAAGGAGCAGGGTGTTTACACTGACGAAATATATGATGTTTACGGTTATTGAAGCGGCCGGAGGGGATATTTCTTCACCACAAGAATGGCCGTCAGATAAAGGAGGCTCTGGATTATGGCAGGAACACTGTATCTGTGCGCCACTCCGATAGGCAACCTCGAGGATATCACTTACCGTGTCTTGAAAACACTGAAGGAAGTGGATCTGATAGCTGCAGAGGATACACGCAACAGTATCAAGCTGCTGAATCATTTTGAGATCAGCACGCCCATGACCAGCTACCACGAATACAATAAATATGATAAAGCCGAAACTCTCATTGGAAAGCTTGCGGAAGGGCAGAACGTGGCTCTGATCACCGATGCCGGAACGCCCGCTATCTCCGATCCGGGAGAAGTACTTGTGAAAATGGCTCACGAGGCCGGGATCACGGTGACCTCGCTGCCGGGACCGTGTGCCTGCATTACAGCTCTGACGCTGTCGGGACTGCCCACCAGACGCTTTGCTTTTGAGGCATTTCTTCCGGCCGAGAAAAAAGAAAGAAAGGTCATACTGGATTCTCTCGTTGATGAAACGCGGACTATCATACTGTACGAAGCGCCGCATCATCTGCTGAAAACACTGAAGGATCTGCTGGCGGCACTCGGAGACAGAAAAGCGACTGTTTGCCGCGAGCTTACGAAAAAGCATGAAACGGTCTTCCTTACCAGCCTTTCAAAGGCAGTGGAATACTATACCGAGAACGAGCCGAAAGGTGAATGTGTTATAGTCATTGAGGGAAAATCTTTCTCACAGATAGAAAGTGATTCTCAGGAGGAATGGAAAAAGCTTTCGGTTGATGAACACATGAAACATTATCTTGAACAGGGAATGGACAAAAAAGAAGCGATGAAGGCGGTAGCCAGGGATCGCGGTGTCAGCAAGCAGGATATATACAAGCAGCTGCTGTGAGATCATCCGGAAAAAAATGAAAGGGGTGGACCTGATGTCCGCCCCTTTTTGACTGATTTTAACGGGAATTAATAATAGGGATAATAGTACTGATAATGCTCGATCAGATCATGATAGCTGATCCCCAGCCTTGCAAAAGCAACAAAAGTGAGAATAACTATGAGAATGACTATAACGATTCCGACAAGCAGTGATACAAGCCATGCCGAAGCGTGATGCCTTATGTTCAGGTTCTTTGCGCTGCATGCGAGAACAATCGCGGCGATAAGACCAATGACCGGTATGCAATAAAGAAAGCTCAGCCAGAAGAATGCCGCAGTAGAAACAACCTTGGTCTCCGCGGGATCGGCATAAGGCAGAGGAGCGGGACCTCCGTACGATGTTGTGTAAGGCATGGGAGACGGAGCGGGCTCAGGTACTGCCTCAGGTTCGGGTTGTTTCGTATATTCAGCGCCGGGAGCTGCGGGAGCAACTCCGAAAACGTCGTCGGTAGATGTTTTGGGATCGTTGTTTACAGGTGTCGGCTGCTCGGGAAGTCTTGTTCCGCAGTTGGTGCAGAAAAGGCTTTCATCGGGCATCTCAGCTCCGCAATTGCTGCAAATCTTGCTCATATGATCTGTTAAACCTCCTCGAAATAAGCATTTTGTTCATATCTGATATTACTATTTATTCCGGAGTATTACAAGGAAGATTTTTCAATCCATCCCGGTTGCCATTTGAATGAATCTTTTTGCCCGGATTCCTTTGCAGCACCTGAAGGATATACTTTCTATGAATGGATAAAAGGTGCCTATTTTATTACCCTTTTCTCCGCAGAAACAGTTTTTTACTGCAAAGTGGGCCTCTGCAATGCAGAGGCCCACTCGATAGGCGTTCCCGAGGCGACTTGAACGCCCGACCCCTCGCTTAGGAGGCGAGTGCTCTATCCAACTGAGCTACGGAAACAAAACACGATGATTATAGTATCATAGATAAACGCGAGAGTCAAGATTTCTTGACTTTTTTGCATCATATCCTCACGCAAGCAGACCCTTCAGCAATATCTCAATCCCTACGCAGATCAGAACGATTCCGCCAACGATCTGAGCCTTTCCGGATATCTTCGATCCTATCTTTCTGCCGATGATCAGTCCACCATAACAGATAAAGTAAGTAACAAGTCCGATGATAAGTGAAGCGACAATCGCCATAACAAGGTTGTAATCGGTGATCGTAAACCCAACGGACAACGCGTCGATCGAGGTTGCGATCCCCTGAACGAGCAGAACGTGCAGGCCGAGCACCCGCTCTACCGGTTCATCTTTATATCTGATGCCGTCAATGACCATCTTCCCGCCGATGAAGATGAGAAGAATAAAGCCTATCCATGGTATATATTTCCTGAAAGCTTCAAAATGTTCGGCTATGCTGTGTACGCAGAACCAGCCTATAAGGGGCATCAGAAACTGGAAAAGAGCATATACGCCGGAAATTCCAAACATTTTGCCCTTTTTCATTCCGGGTTCAGCAAGGCCGTTCGCAACAGATGTGGAAAAAGCATCCATCGCCAGGCCAAAGCCTAAAAGCACCGAATTAAAGAAAAATAAAAAAGACCAGCCCATGAGCAGCTCCGATCAGGTAATTCATAATACTACAGGGTACTCTACGGAGTATACCACGGAAAATTGCTTCTGTGAAGAAGAAATAGTCCCCTATAGATAAAAACAGGTATTTCTGATATATTCTTATAGGGGAGAAGGCAAGGCAGCTCCCAATGAAAGCGGAGGGAATATGAGACTCAGACATATAGCAAAGGCAATGCCCATAATTGAGCAAAGTGAATTCGTTGAACATGCACCTGAAGAATGGAAGGGCAAATGGAAGCAGCGATTCGGAAACGAGAACCCCATACATATCGAGGTTGGCATGGGTAAGGGCCGTTTTATTACGACCATGGCAGAGCAGAACCCCGACATAAATTATATCGGGATTGAGCGTGCGGATGCTGTTCTGTACAGAGCGCTCCAGAAACAGATGGAGCTGAAGCTTACCAACCTGATACTTTTGCTGGTGAATGCGGATGACCTCGAGGAGTATTTCGACGAGAATGAGATAGACAGGATTTACCTGAATTTTTCTGATCCCTGGCCGAAGGCGCATCATGCGAAAAGGAGGCTGACATCCGGTACACACATGGACAAATATGCCATAGTACTGAAGGAAGAGGGCTGCGTGTGCTTCAAGACCGACAACAGGGATCTGTTTGATTACAGCCTCGAGGCCGTGAAGGAGGCCGGCTGGGATGTAAATGATGTCACCTATGACCTTCATAACAGCGAATATGCCGAAGGAAATGTAATGACAGAGTATGAGGAGCGGTTTTCGGGAATGGGTAATCCGATCTGCCGGGCTGTTTTTACTCACAGGAGTCCGGAGGGCAACTGACGGGAGACCGCATAAATACTGCGTTCCCGATAATTAGCGATCGGAATGAAGAAAAAATGTAAAAAAATTTGAAAAAGTACTTGCATTTAGAAAAATTCTGTTATATAATGCGTCTTGTGCTCACGAAAGAGCGCAAAACAAATAGCGGATGCACCTTTAGCTCAGTTGGTAGAGCACCTGACTCTTAATCAGGGTGTCCAGGGTTCGAGCCCCTGAAGGTGCAGTATGAAAGTATCGATTTTGAGGAATAGTCCTCGGGGTCGGTGCTTTTTTTGTTTACCTGTTTATACAAGGTATGTTATAATTATGCGCGGATGCGGATAACGGGAACAAGAGGGCCCCGTGACCGGAACAGTGAGCTTCGTTGAACAGGGGAAATGGATGAAAACCGACTGGAAAGCGGCTTTTGCATACTGGTTCGCGCATTTTGCCACGGAACTGATATGCTTCTATACGATCTGCAGATTATTCGAAAACGGTGAATACTGGTGGGCCATAGCCATATTATATGATGTGCTCGCCTTCTTCCCTCAGGCCGTCTGGGGGCGTATATGCGAAAAGCATCCGGACTTCAGGCCGGGAGTTACCGGCGGTATACTGATGATGACAGGAGCTGCCGTCATGCTGCTTACGGCCGGGTCTATGAACGGGTGCATCAGGATCGTTACCCTGATGGGTCTTATCCTGCTGACGGTGGGCAACGGATTTGTTCATATCAGCGGAGCGCTGGCGACGATCAGGGTGTCGGAAGGACGTCTTTCCGAAAGCGCTGTTTTTGTGGGCGGAGGGTCCTTCGGACTGATAGCCGGCAAGCTCCTTTCCGGAGCAGACGGTATTTGGGCGATACCCTTTGTATTAATGACAGCGGCTGTCGTCATCATGGCTCGGACTGACCGCAATATCCGTAAAAGAAAAACCGAGAGCGGGATCGATGTGTTTGATTTTACCGCATTTTCCTGCAAGCATGACCTTGCTGCGGATAGGGCTCCGGCTTTGATAGCTGTTGTTCTGACTCTTGTGGTGGCGGTTCGGGCCTATATCGGATACGGACTTCCCACGGCTTGGAATACGACTGTTGTCAGAACCATTTTTCTTTACATATTCATGGGTTCGGGGAAAATGCTCGGAGGAATCCTTTCCGACCGCTTCGGCGCGAGGTTGACAGGAATTGTCAGCTGTCTTCTTTCGGTTCCGATGCTGCTGCTTTCCGATAACATCATGTGGCTTTCGCTGGTCGGAGTTGCTCTTTTTTCCATGACAATGGCGGTAACGCTCGGAGGCCTGGTCTCCGTGATGCCAAAACACCCCGGAGTCGCGTTCGGACTCACTACGATAGCACTTATTACAGGCTCTCTGCCTGTATTCATATATGGCCTTCCTTCGAGGGCCGTGTGCAATACCCTTATAACAGTAATGTCTGTTCTGGCAGCTGCCGGTCTGTTCTTCTCGCTGAAGAGGAAGAATGGCTGATATATAAGATAACAAGATAACCCACCACCTTCAGGTGGTGGGTGCAAGCTTGCACGGTGCGGGGTTCAAGCCCCGTACCGTGG
>CAJOQS010000163.1 GCA_905236925.1 uncultured Lachnospiraceae bacterium
AAGCCTGTGTTCGACGATCACGACAGTCTGCCCGAGTTCCCTGTTGAGCTTGGAGACCGTCGCGATGAAATTGGAAGCGGCAATGGGGTCAAGCTGCGCCGTAGGCTCGTCGAGAAGCAGGATCTCCGGCTGCATGACCATTACCGATGCGAGATTCAGCAGCTGCTTCTGTCCGCCCGAAAGCTCATCGGTACTCATATCAAACCATGATTCAATCCCAAAATAGCCTGCCATTTCGGAGACTCTACGCCGGATCTCCTTATTGGGGATGCCGAGGTTTTCAAGTCCGAAGGCAAGCTCATGCCATACCCTGTCGGTAACTATCTGCTGCTCCGGTCTCTGCATTACGAAACCAACCATAGAGGCCGACTCTCTTTCGGAAAACTCTTCCGGGCGCCTTCCACCCAGCAGGACCTTGCCCGAGAGCTTCCCGGCAGGAATTAATTCACGTTTTAACATTTTGAGAAGTGTGGATTTCCCGCCGCCCGTAGGTCCGCAGACGCATAAAAGATCTCCGCGGTCCAGCGAGAAGCTGATACCCTTTAGAGTGTTTTTCCACACATTGATGGAATAAGCAAAGTTCAGATCCTCGACTCTAAGTATCTCCATTTTATTCTCACTCCAATCTCATTCACTACAGGGAACAGGCACATAAGTCCGTACAGTATATAGCATATGACCGCCCCGGCAGAATGCGGTATCCCGCTCATATGAGGGTAAAAGGAATAATTCACCTTGTCTGCCGCTATCAGCCCAATCGTTACTGCTGCGATAAGAACTATTCCGATCAGGATGAAGGCGTCGTTTTTTCTGAATCTGTAATTCGAATAATTGGTCCTCCTGCCTGAACCGTAGCCCCTCGCGCTCATGCTGTCCGCAGTGATTATGCCGTTCTCAAGTCCCCAGGTTATCAGCATGGAGAAAATGTTCATCTTGATCGCAATATCATCCAGCGCATTTTCATCCTGATACCGTCCCAGCGCTGTCTGCGTCTGTTCCATCTTTGTCGCCTGCCTGCTGAACATAGGGATGAACCTCAGGTTCATGGAGATCAGAAGTGCCAGCTTCGGTGATGTAGTCCCCATGATATAGAGTATCTTGTCTCCCGTCATCATTCCCGAGAAAACGCGCATCAGGAGCAGTACCGCAACGATCAGGGTTCCCATGGATACCCCGTAAAGCACGGCCTCCAGCGTGACCGGATTATCGTTCAGCACAAACAGGACCGTAACCCCGTTGTGACTGAATACGGGATTGGCCAGAGATGTTATCAGGAAAATAAGGACAAGATAGCCAAAAAAGCGTCCGCTCTTCTCTCTTCTGAGCAGAAGAGTTGTCACTACTTCACTGAATAGAGTTATCAGGATCATCACCGGATTGAACGCAAACATCGCGATCACGGTAACGGTCAGAAAGTAAATAAATATTACGATCGGGTTATAGCTGTCAAATGCTCTCATCTGCTATTCTATATCCCTCCCTATCTCACGTGTGTAGCGCCAGACTATCTCATCGTTGTCATCAGGACGGTATTCGCCGCATCCCACCGAGGGAGCAACGCCGTTAACATAGTACAGCCATCCGGACAGTTCTCCGTATTCGTATTCATAGATATGTCCTATGCCGCTTATATAGGAGGCTCCGTGTGCCCCCGCCACATTGTTCTGGTTTTCCATGTGGATGCCGTTCTCACGGACTGCTCTGATAAGAAGATCATAAACCGTCTCATCCCCGTACAGCTTCATTTCGGTCTTTTTCAGGATCGTTCCGTCCGCGGGGATATACTCCGATGCTTCACCGACAATCGTATCACAGCGAATTTCAAACGTGACAGTTCCGACCGCCGCGCGGCCTCCCGCGTCGATCGAGGAATAATAGCTCTCCCTTGACTGTATGTCGGTTCCGAGGACCACCGCGATCGCAGCTATTGCGAGCAGAACCGCAAAAGCGTAATTCTTATAGTTTCTCTTCTTTAGAAGATACATGAGGCCGCAGACAAGCGCAAGCAGAGCCAGAATAATAAGGCAGGCAATAGGCTTGTACGAGATCCGGCCGGAGGATGCTTCCGGTATGGCGGTGGCTTCCGGAGAATCAGTCAGTTCTGTATTATCAGTGCTTTCTGTATCCACGGGCGCATCAGTAACTTCCGACGCATCGGTGGCCGCGGGAGTATCGTTAACATCCGCAGCATCGGTGGCTGCCGGGGCATCGGTTACATCCGGAACGCCGGTGGACACCGGAGTTTCAGTAATGTCCGGTGTGTCGGTAAGGTCCGTGGAATCAGCAGCTGCAGGTGTCCGGGTAGTTTCAGGAGCGTCGTCAGAACCGTGTTCTCCGGTATTATCGGAAGCATTGATACCTCCGGGTTCTGTGGTAACCACGGGTGCATCGGTAACGACCGGGGTTTCGGATTTTCCGCCTGTCCGTTCCAGATAATAATATGGTCCCTTGCCGTCCTTCATGCCTACATAGGCTTCCATTGCGGTAAAAACCTGCGTCGTTGCCGAAGAACTGCTCTCTTCTCCCTGCACGTGCGAATATGTCCCGTCCGCCAGCCTGTAAAGGCGCAGCCCGTCAAAAACGGTATTACCGTTCTTGATAAACCGCTCATCCTGCGAGCAGTCTATTCCGAGGGACGATGCCGCAATGAGAACCTGCGCCGTGCTCTCGGCATTCTCGCTGCCGAAGCCTGAATAGCCTCCGTTCGGATTCTGCTTATCAGACAGGAATTGCAGTGCCTTGCCGGTTGCTTCCGAGACAGCTTCGCTGCTTCCCTTTTTATCGGTATAAAGATAACCCGCGAATGCCTGAAGAACCATTGCAGTCACATCAACATCCGACCTCTCGCCCATTACGGCCCATCCGCCGTCTTCCTTTTCGAGATCGATAATTTCGTTTATTATCCGCTCCGCGGGATAGTCCGCATTAACATATCCGTTGTTATATAAATGAAGCCCGTAAACCAGGCTCATGATGCCCTGCGCGCCCACAGCCTCATCAACCGTGGACTGTATGTAGGCCGCATCACGGTCCGCCACTGTAAGACACAGGGCATACTTCAGTCTTGTAGTTGCCGCCCTGACAACATTTCCCTCAAGATATGCCTTAAGGGCATCCGTATATCCCGTAAGATCATATCCGCCTTCCCTTGCAAGCGCATACGCATAGGTTTCGGCAGTTAAGCCTGCATTGGGAACAAGGTCCTTCTCTATCCATTCCTGTACATCCGAGGCTCCGCATTCACGCATCTTAAGCCCGGTTATAGCTTGTATCGCTTCCCGGGCTTCGTCATAGCTTCCCGCACTGCAGGAAAAAGGATCGGCCAATGCCAGAAACATCAGACAGATCGCTATAAAAACAGTAATCCTTGAACGCATAGATTGCGGTTCCTTCACGGAATAATGATCGTGCGGATCTCTCCGCACCACTATCATTATATAAGCCGGCGTGAAAAAAATCCAGCATAAATAACTGTTTCAAAAATAATTGTGAAATATTTCAGAATTAATATTGACACACTTTTCAGGGAGTGTTATACTCCGGTCATAAAGAACTAAGGAGGCAATCCATATGAGGATCATTACATGCAGCAATGAGGCTGAATACTTAAAGGCTCTGAACGACATAACCGAAGGTGACTGCTTAAGCGTCACTTCTATCGCTGATATTGCGACCGAATCGGCCGAGCTGATGTCCAATCTGCTTCTTATCGAAGAAAGAGGCGCGGATTTCGTAAGCATCGGTGACCGGATAGATACAAGGAGCGAAAGCAGCTCCGTCTTCGCTCTTTGCAGAGCTCTCACGGCTCTCGATGCGGCAAACAGGGAAAAAGGCAAGTCAAAGAACAAGGCAGACGATGAAAAGAGCAACAAAGGCAGAAAGCCCATACTTATCGACGAGAATCTTTTCGAATCCGTTGTTGCCCTCTGGCAGAACGGCAAGATCAGTGCCCGTCAGGCCATGGCCGAGCTCGATCTGAAGCCCAATACCTTCTACCGCAGGATCAAGGAACGCGAGGAACAGAAGAAGAAGGAACTCAAGAAGGTTGAGCAGGATATCAAATCCGAGCTTAAGCATGCAGCCAAGCAGAGCAAGAAGGAGCTTGATAAGCTGAAGAAGCAGGTCAAATCCGAAGCCAAGAACGTTAAGAAGGCTACCGACGAGAAGATCGAGGTTCACAGCGTTAATAAGGAGATCCGCAGAAGCCGCTCACGTGCCGAGTCCAAATATGAGGACAGCATCAAGCAGATGAAAAAGGACGTTGAGGCCGAGGCCAGGGAACTCAAAAAGATCGCCGCTGCCAAAGCAGAGAAAGAGAAAGAAAGCAAATAAACAGACAAACGCCTTCAGGTCAAATGATCCTGAAGGCGTTTTATTTTACCATTTGATATTTCTTATATTCATCTGGATCTCGCTTGCTCCGTGATAATCATTTATCTTCGGAACAAATGCAACGGTCATCGATATATTATTGCTTCCTCCGGTAAAGGCTTTCTCAACATCGGCTTTTCCGTATTTTGCGGTCAGCCTTTCAACCGTTTCGGATGCATCCGAAAAGCTGGTGGCGGTAAACTCGTAACCGCAGGAGTTGATCAGTCTGAACCGAAGATAGTTATTTGTCTTGCCTATGTATTTAATACTGCGGCATCTCAGACCTTTTTCCGCGAAAAGCGGCGCCGGGTTGCCCTGACCGAAGGGCGCGAGCATCTCTATCTCGGATAATACCTTTTCATTGAACAGATTAAAGCTGGCTTGAGCGTCAATGAGTATCTTGCGGCTCATGTCATCTTCGGTAAGGCTGCATTTTTCGTTTATTGCGCGAGTGAACTCCTCCAGCTTGCCGGACGCCACCGTGAGGCCTGCAGCCATTGGATGACCGCCGAATTTCACCAGATACTCACTGCAGACCGAGAGCTCCTCGAAAATGTTATACGCGAGGATCGATCTTGCGGATCCCTTGTAGTCGGTTCCGCTTTTCGTAACGATAATAGCCGGCCTGTTGTAGCGTTCCTTGACCCTTCCGGCAAGAATACCGAGAATACTCTCATGGCAATCCGGGAGCTCCAGAACAATGACCCTGTCAAGCGCATCTGCCCGGGCATCAAGGATAGAAAAAGCAATCTCCTCCTGCTCTGACGTCATCTGCTTCCTGTCTTCGTTCAGCTTTTTGCATTCCAGGGCAAGCCTGTCCGCATCCTGCTTATTTCGTGCATTAAGAAGTTCCAGCGCCAGTCCGGCGTTATCTATCCTGCCCGTTGCGTTGAAGCAGGGGCCCATGATAAAGCCTACGTGATATTCGTTTATATGGCCGTCACTTATCTCCGTTTGTTCCATAAGTGAACGCAGCCCGGGATTGTCAGTCTTCTCAAGCTTTGCAAGCCCCAGCTTTGCAATTGTCCTGTTCTCACCCTTAAGCGGAACCACATCGCATATAGTAGCCATGGCCATAAACTCGAGGTATTCCGAGATATCCGCATCCGTTCCGAGCTTTTCAAAGAGTACTTCCGCAAACTTCGCGGCCAGTACTGCTCCGCATATCTCGCGGCACGGATAATGATCGTCTTCCTGCTTTGGATCAACGATAAACGCAGCGTGCGGGAGTTTTTCGGGTATTTCATGGTGATCCGTAACAACAAGCGTCATCCCGAGCTTCTCCGCCTCGATCGAAGCATCGAGCGCGGCGATCCCGTTATCGCAGGTAATGATCGTATCGATCCCTTCCCTGCCGGCCTGCCTTATTATCTCGACATTAAGTCCGTAACCGTCCCTGATCCTGTGAGGGATGTACCAGTCCGCATCCGCTCCTGCTCTGGTCAGTGCGTCGTTAAGGACATATGTCGCCATGATCCCGTCGACATCATAGTCTCCGACGATCCTTATCTTCTTCCCCGCCCGCATCTTGTCAATGACCAGATCAACGGCTTCATCCAGGTTTTTCAGGAGATGTGGGGAATGGAGATTAGAAATAGAGGGCGTAAGAAACGCCCTTATCTCCTCGCCGGTCCTGAGGTCACGGTTGACCAGCAGTCTGGCCATGACCTCAGAAAAACCGAACTCATTTATGATCGCCGAAAAATCGGCTGTTTTATTGCAAATAGTCCACTTATCCATCAATCCTCAACCTTGGCCTTGAACTTCTTCTGAAGATTGAACCAGAGGCCACCGGTAAGACAAACTGACGAAAATGTACCGCAGATGATACCAACCATGAGCGGGATAGCAAATTCACGTACTGAGGTAACACCGAGGATAGCAAGTACCAGAACCATAACAAATGTGGTGAGCGAAGTATTGATACTTCTGCTGAAGGTCTGGGTGATACTTGTGTTGACGATCTCCTCCATGGGCTTTCTGCTGTACTCTCTTACGTTCTCACGGATACGGTCAAAGATAACGATTGTAGCGTTGATCGAATATCCGACGATCGTAAGCATGCAGGCGATAAAGGTGTTGCCTACGGAAATGAAGCTTCTGCATACCGCATACAGTACGAGAACCACGAGAACATCATGAATCAGAGCCATAACGGCACTTGTCGCGAAGTTGAAGTTCTTAAATCTGAGCCAGATGTAAAGAAGCATACCGATCGTGGCAACTATAACGGCGATCCACGCGTCACGCTTCATCTCGCTGCTGACCGCGGAACCTACGGACTCGGTTGTGATATAGCCTTCCTCGATACCGTATGTGCTCTTAAGAGCAGTGGCAAGCTTAGCGCGGTCTTCTGTTGAAAGCTCCTTGGTCTTGATCTGAACCATGTTCTCATCGGAAACGAGCGAAACCTCAGCAGACTGTCCGATAGTGTCCTTAACAAGGCCTTCTACCTCCGACTGAATGCCGTTAGGTAAGCCGTTCTCAAAGATAACGGATGTAGCTGTTCCGCCCGAGAAGTCAAGACCGTACGAGAAAGGAGTCTTGATCGTGCAGAGGTTGATGATAAGAGCTACGATGCCGACAACAATGATTCCGCCGGAGATGGCAATGAACTTGGGGAAGTTCTGTACGATATTGAGAGTCTTGCGCTCCTTCTTGGTACCGTAGAGGCCTACCGAATCAGCACCGGTCTCATAAAGTGCCTGAAGAAGGAACTTTGTGATGAACAGCGCTGTGATCATCGAAAGGATGATACCGATGGCAAGTGTCTGGGCGAAGCCCTTAACAGTACCTGATCCAAGGAAATAAAGCACAACGGCTGCAATGATGGTTGTTACGTTACCGTCAATGATTGCCGAAAGAGCCTTGGAGAAACCAAGCTTGATGCCCGAGCGGACTGTTTTGCCCGAAGCAAGCTCTTCCTGGATTCTGGTGAAGATAATAACGTTTGCGTCAACCGCCATACCGATCGACAGGATGATACCTGCGATACCGGGCAGTGTAAGGGTTACACCGAAGATGTTAAGGCAGATGACCATCAGCGATACGTACATAACGAGCGCGATCGATGCGGCAAAACCGGGAACACGATACATAACGATCATGAAAAGCACGATGAGGATGAAACCGATCAGACCTGCGATAAGGCTGGTGTGAAGGGCATCGCTTCCAAGATGAGCACCCTCAACGTAGTAACGGAGAACCTGAAGCTCAAGGGGAAGTGCTCCGACACGGATCGTGGTTGCGAGCATCTTCGACTCGTCGTAGTTGGCCTGACCGGAAATGGTTGCCTGTCCTCCGGTGATAATGGTCGCAACATGAGGAGCGCTTACTACTTCGTTGTCATAAACGATAGCGATAAGGTTCTTGTATTCATCCTCTTCCGAAGTGGCATTGTAATAAGTATAGCAATATCTGGTAGCATCCTCAAACAGCTGTGAGCCGGTCTCGTCAAGGCTGAGGGCTACGATATACTCGGTACCCTTAAGGTCATCCTGCATGATGTTGGGCTGAGCGTCCGCAATGTTCGAGCCGTCTACAACAACGTCACCGGCTTCTGCGATCTGCTCGATGGAATTAAGAAGCTCGAACTTGTATTCACCGCTCTCTTCGTCGAAGTAGCGAACGATATTCTGAACACCGTCGGGTCCCATACCATAGACAAAGTAGATGTTACCTGCATCGCCAAGTCCTGACAGAACAGCATCCGCATCGGTAACGTCGGGGATCGAAACTATAATCCTTCTGCTGCCCTCGGGATAAACCTGTGCTTCTGTCGAGAAACTCTCGGCACGCTTCTGCATCTTGTAAACAGTATCGGACATTTCCGTATCGGTGGGGTTGTCCTTTACAGTCTCGTAAGTTACGCTGACACCGCCGGCCAGATCGAGTCCGAGCTTGACATTGCCTGCGCTTCCAAGCTTGTCCTTTCCGATACCCATGGCGGCTACCACCACTGCTGCCGCGATAACGATCACCGCAACAATCAGTTTGATGATTCCTTTAGTTCTTTCTTTCATTGGAATGATTCCTCCTCTTTGTTATCGCTTTTTTGCCCTTCCCGGGACGATAACATAAACATTCAGTGTGATATTATAGCAAAGACACTTCCACATGTCAAAAAGAAAAAAAGAAGGAAATACAGTTTAAAAATGGTTGTCAGCCAATTCGAATTGTGATATTATAGAATTTAAAGACGGACGTGGTTTTAAAAACCGCATCTTGCAGCATATTAAATCGCGTCTGTCAGTAAGAAAAATCGACTTGTTTTGTATGGAGAACCGTTTATATGAACAAATATATTATTTCAACCGATTCGACCGGTGACATTCATCCCGATCTTGTCAAGAAGCACAATATCGTTCTTCATCCGTTATATTATTATGTAAACGGAGAACAGTACGGCGCAGGGCACGAGCTTCCCATGAAGGAGTTTTTTGATTCCATGCGCAACGACGCGAAGGTTTCCACCTCGGCGAGCAACCCGGATGTTATCCGCACCCTGTTCGAACAGCAGGTTGGCGAGGGCTATGAAGTCCTTCATCTCAGCTTCTCTTCCGGTCTGTCCTGCAGCTATCAGAACGCAGTTATGGTTGCCAACGAAGTAATGGAGAATCATCCCGGTTCAAGGATCGTTGTCATCGATACACTTGCCGCTTCGGGCGGTCAGGGACTTATCGCCTATAAGGCAATACTTCTGAAGGAACAGGGCAAAACACTCGACGAAGTCGCTGACTGGGTTCGCGAGAACATCCAGCGCACCTGCCACCAGTTCACAGTCGAGGACCTCAAGTACCTCTGGAGGGGCGGACGTATCTCCAAAACCGTCCAGATCCTCGGTACACTTATCAACGTCAAGCCCGTTCTTCATGTTGACGAGGAAGGCCACCTCGTTCCCGTCGGCAACGTCAGGGGCCGCAAGAAGTCCCTTAACGCTCTTCTTGACAACATGGCTTCCCAGCTCGAAGGCGTCGAGAACGATGTAGTATTCATCAACCACGGCGACTGCATCGAGGATGCTGAATATGTTGCACAGCAGGTACGCGAGCGTTTCGGCATTCAGAATATCGTTATCAACTACATCTCACCCACCATCGGATCTCATTCGGGTCCCGGCACACTGGCTCTGTTCCACATGGGCAAGTCCAGAAACGTGGGCTAAAAACGCTTACTGTCTACCACTTCTTATAACAACTTAATTCGCCGAGAGGGACGACTGCTGCCATGATGGCCGGCCGTCCCTTTTGGTATCTTCATTTCAGTATCTGTGGTCGGGATCATAGTCATCGGCTTTGGACTGGCTGATATCCAGAAGGATCACATCACCGTACTCAATGGTAAAGCTCCTTCCGTAATAGTCTGTCCTATCCAGAGGCTGCCCCTCCATGGCCCACATATTGCAGTACCCTTTTTCTCCGTCCGGTGAATAGGTCAGGACCTTTTTCCCATTTTGATCCACGGCGGTAATCCTGAACGCCACCGTCAGAAATCCGTCCGTTACTCTTTTTCCGTCCACCAGAACTGTAAATACGGACGGAAGCGAATAGCTGAACCTCCACTTCTGAAGACAGGTATTGCCTTCTAACGGATAAGAGCAGTTCTCCGCCTTTATCAGAGAATAATAGTAAATACTGCCGTCTATGGAAGATACCTTTCCGTTCTTCCTGTCGTTCTCATCTCCTATCTCAACATTCCTGTGCAGTCCTCCTCCGAAGGTCTGGGAATAGAACAGCTCTGCGGGAACAGCCTTACCTGCGCCGTTTCCAACGTAGGAAAAAACCGGCTCGACCGTTATGTAAGCACCCTCAGACAGTCTCTTTCCGGTGGTATACAGCTCATAACTCCACTCATATCCGCTTTTAAGCATCCCCGTATTCTGTCTGGACTGATCCGGAGAACACCCGTCTATCATAGGAAGAATAAAAGACGCTGTCCGTCCGGACGGAAGCCCCAGTTCATTTAACACTCCCGCCGTATAATAAAACCTGTAATTGCCCAGTTCGGAATTCCTTACCTTACCTGATTGCAGAACCGACCTTCTTGTACCGTCAGGCAATGCTTCCGGCTTGCCGGTGTTCAGGATATCATTCCATTCCGCTTTTGAATCCACACCAGTCAGTTTAAGACCGTACAGCTTTCCGCTAACGTGTATCTTCACACTGTCCGCGGCAACATAGTCATCGGGTGAAGTATTTGCGTAAAGATATGCCACGCCGTTCTTCTTCGTCCTGCTTTTCATATCATTGCGTGAAACGGAATTGACCGCGCTTGTCCGAAGCTCTATAACATGGTCTCCCTCGGCGGTATAATCAGGAAGATGGAATCTGTATTTTCCAGGCTCGAAGGCAGTCCATTCGCCTGCGCTTATCAGGCGGTCCCCGTCATCGAGTATGACATCAAAAGGAAAGCGCAGCTCGTTCGTCCTTATATAGCTTCCTCCGTACAGCCCGCTGATATTGTAATTGTAATCATATGCTTTTCCCAGCCTGGCTCTGTACACAGGATGGTCTCCCCTGTTTGTGATCTCGAGGTAAAAGTCGCAGCTGTCGTTTTCATGACCTTCCATCCCATATGAAAGAGACTTTCCTACAACAGCATGCATAACCCGGAGATCCGTCTGCTTATACTCCTGATTATACGAAACGTTCGGACATTTCTCATCGCACTCGCTGATCTTCAGCTCACACAGCACAGGAGTATGAACCTTTACGGGATTCAGATTGATGGCAGGATTATATGATATACCCGAACTTCTGTAGCTCACCGCCGGCAGATAATTGATAAGGCCTATATTCGAAACGTATTCAGCGTTTCTTTTTTCCGCCGGCACCGACATATGATCTTTTCCGTAGACATCTTCGGAATCGACAGTAATATCCCGCGGATTAAGGACATAAGTATTCAGATGCGGACTTCCGCTGAACCTGTGCCATCCGGTTTCACCCAGAACATTCACCCCGCCGAAGATCACCTCATCGTTCCTGCACAGAAGCTGACCGACCGATGCCTCCGCCAGCGCCTCGGCACTGCTCCGGTCAAACTTCGGAACGGGCGGTTCGTTCGTCCCCGTAAATACCTTTTCATCCGCTACAACTCTTCCGGTAAAGCCGCTTTCAAGACTTATGTTTCCTCCGAGAACAGGCGCACTTCCGCCGTAACTGACAGGAGCATCACAGGTCGGAAACTGACAACCCGCCTGCGTACTGTTTATTTCAACGACCGCAGGATCAAGTGCCGGATTTCCCCCTTTAATCCGGTCAAATTTGTAATATGCAAACGAATTCAGATGGGAATAGGCATATTGCCTGTATACCGTCACATTAACCGTATAGGAACCTTTTTCACTTTTTTCCGTACTGCCGGCCATCCATTTCAGCGTATAAGGAAATACGACCTCGACTCTTACCGGATACCGGCCTTCAATGATCGAGGCATCGAGAGAATAAAGATATTCCTTGAATTTTGCCTTGAAATAAACGCTCTCTGTTGACGGTATGGCCTCCGAAACCTCAAAATACGGAGATCTGAATTCAGCCGATGCATCAGGATCGGTTGCCGAATACTCTCCCTCGTCTATATCCGGCTCGGCTTCAGCCTCTTTTTCTTCCACAGGAACATATAGCACGCCTTTATTTTCCTTTTCATACTTTACTCCTGTGGAATATGCTATTTTTCCGCCTCTTGCAAAGGACGACCTGATCTTATAAGCGTTTATTCCCTGAACCGCATTCGAGAACTTGGGGTTTGACGAATATGAAATGCCTGTATCGATGTCCTCGATCAATTTGAATTCTTTTCCGTCTGAGACAATGGAATCATCGAGTTCTATTTCAAATTTCGCTCCCCGGCTTATCCCGCCCGGGATCTCAATCGTTCTTATAAGGCTTTTTGACGCTTTAGTTCCTTCCTTCAGGGTAATATACCGTATCTCAAGATCAAGATCCTTATGAGCAGGCCCGTTTTCCCTGTATGAAAGAAAAATGACCG
>CAJOQS010000164.1 GCA_905236925.1 uncultured Lachnospiraceae bacterium
CGCCACGGCCATCTTCGGCGTGATCTCTCCGAGAAGTGAGTCCGCGCACACCATGCCGATCGGTCCTATGATGATATCGGCATCCCTGCAGGCCACCACAACCGCATTCTCACCCGTCGCGCCGTTGGCCACTCCGGTCTTGAGCATTGCGGATGTCGCTACGCTGTTTGTTCCTATCACGTACAGGTCGCACCCGGGCTTGTCCTTCATTATCGCTTCCGAAATGCGCTGCCCGAGCTTTCCTCCCTGTCCGTCTCTGATTACAACCTTCTTCAAAGCATATCTCCTAAAGCATTACTATGACCTTCTGAGGGCATTTCTCGGCGCACTTGCCGCAGCCCGTACATTTCTCATAGTCAATATGCGCAATATTGTTCTCAACAGTAACTGCCCCGAATTCGCACTGCTTCGCGCAGATACCGCATCCGATACAGCCGGTCGTGCACTTTGCCTTCACATCCTTGCCCTTTAATGTGGAGGAGCAGGCAACAGCGTACTTCGAATCATAAGGCCTGATCTCGATGAGATGGTTCGGGCATACCTTTGTGCAGGCGCTGCAGCCGACACATTTTTCCTTATCGACAACCGCAACACCGTTTACGATATGGATCGCGTCGAACTTACATGCGCTGACGCAGGAACCGTAGCCCATGCATCCGAAGGAGCAGTCCTTCTCACCGTGACCCGGAATGAGCGCGAGCTTGCGGCAGTCGGGAATACCCTGATAACGGTATTTAACGCTGGTCTTGTCGCAGGTTCCGCTGCACTTGACGAACGCAACCTTTTTGACCTGCTCTCCGGCCTCCGCGCCCATGATCGCGGCAATGTCGCCCTGGCACGAGCCCGCGCAGGCATTGATCGGAGCATCTCCCTTAACAATAGCCTCGGCGCATGCGTCGCATCCGGCGAAACCGCAGCCTCCGCAGTTGCTTCCGGGAAGGCATTCACGAACAGCTTCTACCCTGCTGTCGGTCTCAACATGAAACTTGATGGCCGCTATTCCGAGCAGCACACCAATTATAAGTCCGGTAACGCCGACAACCGCGCCGGCAGTCAGAACCCCCTGAGCACTTATGGCGAGGGGTGTGATAAAGTTGAATAACAGGTTCATTTCATCATCCTCCCTCTCAGATAAGTCCGGCAAAGCCGCAGAAAGCCATAGCCATCAGGCCGGCCGTGATCAGAAGTATCGGCGAACCCTTAAGAACATGGGGTATGTCGTTTTCTTCTATCTTCTCACGGATGCCCGACATCAGTACGATCGAAATAAAGAATCCGATCGAGGTTCCAAGCGCATAGATTATGCTCTGTATGAAATTATGTCCGTCCTGAACGTTCGTCAGCGCAACACCGAGAACGCAGCAGTTGGTCGTGATCAGAGGAAGATACACACCGAGCGCCTTGTACAGCGAAGGGATGAACTTCTTCAGTATCATCTCGACAAGCTGTACCAGAGCCGCGATAACCGCGATGAACACAAGTGTATCCATGTATCCGAGTCCGAGAGGGACAAGGATGAAGGTATGGATCGGATATGCGACAGCGGCGGCCACGGTAACGACAAAGATAACCGCGCTTCCCATTCCGACGGCGGTATCGGTCTTCTTTGAAACACCGAGGAACGGACAGATACCGAGGAACTGGCTCAGTACAACGTTATTGACCAGTGCGGCTCCGATAAGGAGTAAAATAAGCTCTTTCATTATTTATCTCCTCCTTTCTGATCGGATGCGGAATCGGAAGCGACAGCACTCGAAGCCTCCGGGAATGCCTTTTTCGCAACTGCCTTGGCGTCTTCCTTGATAGCTGCCTTTTCGTCGGCCTGCTCTTCCAGGATCATACGGTTTGCGGTGCAGACATTGCCTATGCACTCGTCACACCTGCCGCCGCATGCCAGAGGCTCGGCGTTTACCGCAGGAGCGTCACCGTTGGTGGCGGACCTGAGCTTGAGCTTGTTCTGGATCGCGGTAAGGATAGCCAGCACGAAGAACGCACCGGGAGCCATTACAAAGATCGAGAAGGGCTCGTAGGCTGCGGGCATTACGCTGAAACCGAAGGCGGTTCCCGCACCGAGCAGCTCACGGATAAGTCCGATGATAGTCAGGGCGATCGTGAAGCCGAGACCCATTCCGATTCCGTCGAATATCGAAGGAAGAACGGGATTCTTGCTCGCATATGCTTCCGCACGTCCGAGGATGATGCAGTTAACAACGATAAGCGGGATATAAATGCCGAGTGATTCGTTAAGAGACGGCAGGTATCCCTGTATCAGCAGGTCGACTATGGTAACGAAGGATGCCACGATAACAATGAACGAAGGCATTCTTACCTTGTCGGGGATGATCTTCCTGAGCGCCGAAATCATCATGTTTGACATGATAAGAACGGCAGTAGTCGAAAGACCCATTCCGAGTCCGTTGATCGCCGAGGTAGTTACGGCGAGCGTCGGGCACATTCCCAGCATCAGTACGAGGGTGGGGTTTTCTTTTACAAGACCGTTATATAGACGTTCGGTACATTTATTCATCAGTCCACACCCCCTAACTTTTCGTTGATAAGAAGTCCGGCGTCAACCATTCTGGTAACTGCCGTTGTAGTGATAGTTGCGCTTGAGATAGCGTCAACCTCGGTATCTCCCGAGATCTTGCGCTTGGTGAGCGAATACCTGCCGACCGTCGCATTGCTGAACTGCGACTTGAAGGCCTCTTCCTTGGCCCTCATGCCAAGTCCCGCGGTCTCACTGATGTTCAGGAATTCAATTCCCTTGATCGTTCCGTCGCCTGCCACGCCCATGACAATGCGGATAAGTCCGATGATAGTCAGGGCGATCGTGAAG
>CAJOQS010000165.1 GCA_905236925.1 uncultured Lachnospiraceae bacterium
GCAGAGAAGAAGCCCGCAGCCAAGAAGACCGTGACGGCCAAGAAGGCTGCCGAGCCCGAAAAGAAGGCAGAAGAGCCTGAGAAGAAGGCTGAAAAGAAGGTTGCGGAAAAGAAGCCTGCAGCTAAGAAAGCTCCTGCAAAGAAGCCTGCAGCAGAGAAGAAGGCTGCTCCTGCCAAGAAAGCTGCTCCCGCCAAGACAACAGAGAAAAAGTGAGAATTCATTTAAAAGGGACGCCGCGAGGCGTCCTTTTGCGTAATTAAGATGGGAATACTTTTATTTTTGATAATCATTCTGGCAGTGATAGTTTTTGCCGGAATCCTGAACGAGAAGATATTCAAGCTTCAGAGTGATATCGCGCTCATACTGATCACCGTGATCCTCGCGATGATACTCCTGATAGTCCGTGCCGTGATACCGGACGGAACGGCGACCGCTTTCATCGATGGGCTCGGAAGCTTCGGATTTGAAGAATACCTCATGGACGGGGTTCTCTGCTTCATGCTTTTTGCCGGAGCGGGGAAGGTCAACATGGGAAAGTTCCGGCAGAACCTCAGACCGATATGTCTGCTGGCACTGCTGGCGACCATGCTGTCGTCCTTTATCTACGGAGGCCTGTTCTATCTGGTGGCCGGTATCTTCGCGATTCCGATGGATATATGGACATGTATCCTTCTGGGCTGTGTGGTGAGTCCCACCGACCCTATCGCCGCAACCGGTATACTCAATAAGATCGGTCTTTCCAAAAGCGTCTGCTCCGTTATCGAGAATGAATCACTGTTCAATGACGGAACCGGAGTAACGCTGTTCATCTTTGTAAGGTCCATTGTGATGAGCAGCGGAAAGAGCAATTTCTTTGTTCTTATGGGACGCGAGGTACTCGGAGCCGCAGCCGTCGCACTTGGCGTGTCGTTCCTGCTGTTCCGGCTCATGAGGCTTACGAGGGATCCTGTACGTTATATCCTGATCTCCCTGCTCGATGTGTCGCTTGTCTATGTTATCTGTGAGCATCTGGGCTTCTCGGGAGTTATCGCGTCGGTTGTATGCGGAATGTATTTCTCGTATTCGATGGACAAGATGGCCAGACAGGTTATGGTCGTGGACCCGAGGGATTATTACCGGGATTTCTGGGAGATACTCGAAAGCATCCTGAATGCGATCCTTTTCGTGATGATAGGACTTCTCGTGCTGAATGCCGAGCTCAGCAGATATGTCGCGATCCTGATTCCCGCATCGATAATCGTTCTGATAATCTCAAGATCGGCGGGAGTATTTATAAGCACGGTCATGACGGGAAAGCATATTCCGGGCAATTACAATCTTACCGAGTTTGTAACGCTGATGACATGGGCGGCGCTTAAGGGCGGACTTTCCCTCGCGCTTGCCGTGGGAACAAAGGAATACCTTCCACACGATATTTATGTTGTCTTCATAAACGTTACCTATATATCCATATTTTTCACGGTCCTGGTCCAGGGACTCACTGTCGGAAAAGTCTACGTCAGGCTTGAAAGGAAAAAACTGGCCAGGCAGAAGAGGAGAAATCTGTGAAGATCATTATCGCAGGTCTCGGCGAGACCGGGATCACCTTACTCAGGGCATTGTCATCGGAAGAGCATGAGATCACCGTTATCGATACCGACGGCGCCCTTGTTGACCGGATAACCGATGAATACAGCGTCGGAGGCATTGTCGGCAGCAGCGCCGCCAAGGAGACCCTCATGAAGGCGGGCGTCGAGGGAACCGATATCTTTATCGCGCTGACCCACATCGACGAGGTCAATCTGCTCAGCTGCATGCAGGCCAAGAATTTCGGCGCCTCCAAGACCGTTGGACGTATACAGATGCCTGATCTTTATTCTGACATCGTCGATCTTAAAAAGGAATACAGCATAGATTATATAGTAAGGCCCGGAAAGGACATTGCTCTGGAAATATACAGAAATCTGGGTCTTCCGGGATTCGTGAAGCTCGAGGGACTGTTCGGGGACAAGGTTACGATCATTGATATGAACGTTACTGCAGATTCCTGTCTTGCCGGCAAAAAGCTCGCGGAGATCAGGAGCAGCATCAGAAGCGATATGCTGATCAGTACCGTTATCCGCGACGACGAGCTCTTTATACCCGACGGCAGCTTTGTCATCATGGAAGGCGATATCCTGACCATTTCCGCATCTAGGGAAACACAGGACGAGATACTGGAAACACTCGGGATCACGAAGGATCCCGCAAATAACGTCATGATGGTGGGCTGCGGTCTGACCGGTGAGATCCTAGCGGAAAAGCTGACCGGCGAGGGCAGGCATCTGACGATAGTTGAAGACGATATCAGCTACTGCAGGCGGCTTATGAAGCGCTTCCCCTCCGCGAGGGTGATCTGCGCGAACGGCGATATCACCGAGGTTCTCGAGGAGGAGGGCCTTAAAAAGACCGGAACCCTGCTTTCGATAACCGACAGTGACGAGACGAATCTTGTTGTCAGCATGTTTGCGTGGTCGAAAAAGGTTCCGTCGGTCGTTACCCGTGTTGATAAGCAGAGCCATGTAAGGCTGCTTCACAAGGTCAAGATCGATATCACCGCATCTCCGACCGAGCTTTCGGTGCTCAGGATCATGCATTTCATAAGAAACTGCGCGGGCCGCAAGAAGACCGACAAGTCCGGCAGGTTTCTCGGGTTTTACCGCGTGGCGGACGGAAGGGCGGATGTTATCGAGTTTGAGATCGAGTCTGCTTTCCCGGCGCTGGGAGTTCCGCTGGCGGATAAGAAATTCAAGCTGAAAAAGAACATTCTGATCTCGGGTATCATCAGGGACGACGAGCTGATAATCCCGACAGGCGCCTCCTTCTTCAAGACCGGAGACCGTGTGCTTATCACCGCGCCGGTGGATAAGGGCATAAGCACCATCGATGATGCTTTTTCGTTCTGAAAAAATGTGTAATGAAGGGATGAATAATACCAAATGAGCGGTTTTAAGGATTTTCTGAAAAAGAAGAATATAGTTTTTTCTGCAAAACGCTATTTTGTCGATGCTATGGGAGCCATGGCGAGCGGATTGTTCGCTTCGCTTCTGATAGGAACCATTATAGCCACAATAGGTCAGCAGTTTGATATAGAGGTTCTCAAAACGGTCGGCGTCTATGCAAAAGGTGTTGCCGGACCCGCAATGGCTGCTTCTATCGCGTATGCGCTTCAGGCGCCGCCGCTTGTCCTCTTTTCGATGATAGCGGTCGGAAGTGCCGCCAACACGCTCGGCGGAGCGGGCGGACCTCTGGCGGTGTTCTTTATCGCAATTATCACTACCGAAATAGGCAAGCTTGTTTCCAAGGAGACCAAGGTGGATATACTTGTGACGCCGAGCGTTACTATAGGCGTTGGTGTAGGTCTTTCAATGCTGATAGCTCCGCCGATCGGAAGTGCCGCAAGCTATATTGGCAATCTGATAATGTGGGCAACGGAGCTTCATCCGTTCTTTATGGGCATCATTGTTTCGGTCGTAGTCGGAATGGTGCTTACGCTCCCTATCAGTTCGGCTGCGATCTGCGCGGCGTTCGGTCTTACCGGACTAGCCGGCGGAGCTGCTGTTGCCGGATGCAGCGCGCAGATGATCGGCTTCGCGATCATGAGCTTCAGGGAGAATAAGGCCGGAGGCCTTGTATCACAGGGGCTCGAGACCAGTATGCTCCAGATGGGCAACATCGTGAAGAATCCCTGGATATGGGTTCCTCCGACCCTGTCGGCCGCTATCACCGGACCGCTTGCCACATGTCTTTTCAAAATGAGGATGGATGGCGAGGCTATAGCTTCGGGTATGGGCACATGCGGACTGGTAGGTCAGATCGGTGTCTACTCGGGCTGGATCAATGACATCGCAAACGGCAGCAAAGCTGCGATCACTTCCTTTGACTGGATCGGCCTTGTTCTGATATGCTTCATTCTTCCCGGAGTCCTCTCATGGCTGTTCTGTCTGATCATGAGGAAGATGGGTCTGATAAAGGAAAATGACCTGAAACTGGAAAACATTTGATGATATTCGGGGTGATGAGTTGAGATTGTTTTTTGGCGAATATCTGGCCGGTACGACACCGGCCGCGCAGGCGATAATTACTATCGCCATAATGCTGTTATCCGGTTTTCTGATGACGAGGATAACAAAACTGCTTCGGCTCCCGAACGTAACCGCGTACATAGTCGCAGGTATACTGATCGGTCCGTATTGCCTTGGAATGATTCCGATGAACGTTGTTCAAGGCATGGTTTTTCTTCCTGATGTCGCACTGGCCTTTATTGCTTTTTCGACGGGAGAGTTTTTCAAGCTCTCCACACTTCGAAAGAACGGGATAAAGGTCATTATTATAACGCTTTTCGAAGCTCTGGCAGCTTCAATTGTCGTTTTCATACTCAGCTTCTGGATACTCGGACTGGACTTCGCTTTTTCCGTTGTTCTTGCCGCGCTGGCATCAACTACGGCTCCGGCATCCACAATGATGACGATACGTCAGACAGGAGCAAAGGGAGATTTTGTCGATACGCTCCTTCAGGTGGTGGCGCTTGATGACATGGTAGGCCTGATCGCATACTCGACCGCGATCACGGTCGCAGTCATGTCCTACACGGGCGGGAAGTTCTCGGTTTCGGGCATAGCCATATCTGTCGGAAAGAATCTCGGAGTACTTGTTCTCGGAGGACTGTTCGGAGTTATCATGAATCTGGTTATCTCCGACAAAAACTCCAAGGACAACAGACTGATCATTGCCATAGCAATTCTTTTCTCGTTCTGCGGCATATGTACACTTATGGATATCTCGCCTCTTCTGGGCTGCATGTCCATGGCGACAGTATATTACAACATGTCCGACGATGAGAAGCTGTTCAAGCAGCTGAACTATTTCTCGCCTCCGCTGCTTCTGCTGTTCTTTGTGCGGAGCGGTATATCGTTTGATCTCAGGGCATTGTTCTCCTCTTCGGGCAGTATCGGGGCGACGCCGCTGATAATAATCGGAATCCTGTATTTTGTTGTCAGGATAATCGGTAAGTACCTCGGAGCGTGGATAGGCTGCCTGATCACAAAAAAGGAAAAGAAGACAAGGAACTATCTGGGCTTCGCGCTGGTTCCCCAGGCCGGAGTGGCGATCGGACTTGTTGCTCTGGGAGCACGCACGATAGGCGGAGCGGAAGGAGAAGCGCTTCAAACCATTATTCTGGCGTCGAGTGTACTGTATGAGCTTATAGGGCCGGCGCTCGCAAAGCTTTCCCTTTATCTTTCGGGATCTTATTCGAATAAGCTTGAAGATGTGGTCCAGGTTGAAGAAAAAACACCGACCGGAGCAGAAAAGAGCAGCCTTGAGCTCCTCATCGAACGAATAGAAAAGATTCAGGCGGAGCTGCCCGAGCATGAAATAAATGAAAACGAGGAAGCCTTTACGGAAGCTGCGGAAGCTTATTACGAGAATTCGATGCAGCCGAGATTCAGAAAAAGGACTCGCATGAGATAAGCGTAGAACATAGGAATAAAACAATCGGACTAGAAATTAAAAGGAGAATTAACTTTATGAATTCATGGGATCCTCTTGCAAGAGCGCTGGGAGAATGGTCGGTAGGAGTCGGAACAAGTGCGGTTATCTTCAGGATCTTTCTCAGCCTTATCCTTTCTGCGATAGTCGGATGGGAGAGATCATCAAAAAGGCATTCCGCCGGCCTCAGAACCTTTATGCTGGTGTCGCTGGCTGCCACGCTCGGGATGATAATCGATCAGTATATAGCAAGGACCAATCCCGCACATGTATATATAGTATCCGGAGCTGCGGTCGTTGCCATGTCCATTATCAGTATAAATTCGATCCTGTTCTCGTCCCGCAACCAGATCAAGGGACTCACGACATCGGTCGGGCTGTGGACATGGAGTATCGTGGGACTGCTGATCGGAGCAGGCTTCTACACGATCGCTTTTGTAGCATTTGCAACTCTGTTCATTGAGCTGATGTGGTTCCCGACAATGGAGAAATACCTAAAGAACAGGTCGAATCACTTTGAAGTGCATCTTGAACTCAAGAACAGCACCTTCCTTCAGGATTTCGTTACAACGATAAGAAAGCTTGGACTGACGATCGATGATATAGAGCTTAACCCCGCCTATGCCGGATCGGGACTTTCAGTATACTCGGTGGCAATATCGATCTCAAGCGCCGAGCTGAAGAAATACAAGACCCATGCCGAGATCATCGAGGCACTCAGAACACTTGAATATGTTTACCATATCGAGGAGATCTGATAAGAACGGCTTATGTGACCAAACTGTCACTTACGGGTCACCGGGCTGTCAGAATGGTATGTTAGAGTAATAAGCGTCAGGGAGATGTCCCGGGCGCTTATTCTTTTGTTCAGGCGCCGGGACAACCATTGAAACAAAGTTTAAACAAGAATTAACTATCGGAGGAATTCATAATGGAGATATTAAGATGTGAGGGACTGACAAAAACCTACGGCTCGGGCGATACCGAGGTCAGGGCTCTTGACAATGTGAGCTTCAGCGTGGAAAAGGGGGAATTCGTTTCTATCATCGGCCCCTCGGGAAGCGGTAAATCAACACTGCTCCATATTCTGGGAGGAGTCGACAAGCGAGCCGGGAAAGGGCTCGGACTTCGAGATACGGATGTACTGAATAAAATAAACGGGCGCCGGCATGATGCTGACGCCCGTTTTCTGCTATTTTAGAATGCTTAAGCGATGTGACGCCCGGAAAGCTTACGCCTCGGCACGCTCCATTGCCTCGTTGTAATCCCTTGTTCCCTTGAATACCTCATTGGAGTAAGGGTTGCCGCCGATCTTGATTGCATTGCGGATGATAACAGCAATGCACAGAACATTGGCTGCAAGTGCGAGCATAGCTACGAAGCCCTGCATTCTGGGATCGGCTGTAATGCCCATCGAAGAAATGATCTGTCCGGCCTGAGCGGTCTTGCCGTTGCCTGCTTTATAAAGCTCGATAGCCTTCTCATAAAGAGCCATAGTTGTAACGCCTGCTTCTGCGGCACCGCCGTAAACAGAAGGAAGAACTGCTGCAAAGATGCCCTTAAGCTGGAAGAGCGGAACAACCTGAGCCCACATACACCAGATGGCAAGAGTGTTTGCGCGGTTCTGGATCCATGCACCCTTGTTCCAGAGAGCATTGGCAAATGTAGGAGCAAGAAGAAGTGCAACGCCGCAGTACCATGTATGTGTAGGAAGGTTAAGGTAGGTATACTCAAAGTTCCAGATATCGTAGGCCACGATGAACCAGATCGTCATATCGGGCCAGAGCATATCGGACTTGTTCTTGTCCTTTGAGCTGTAAAGGTGTACGCATCCGGTCATGCAGAAGATGTTGATCAGACCTGCAATGGCATTAACAACGTTCCACCATCCGCCGTAGATGAAGACACCCTCGTTAGAAGCCCACCATGCACCAGAAAGGTTGCCGCTGATCTTATATGCGGCAATAGCCGATTCCATATCGGAAACATTTGCGATCATGATGTTGGCTGCAACGATGAACCAGGGGAACCACTTGAACCACTTCTCTTTTCCGAGACCCCACTTGTACTTGATCATCATGAAGCCTACGCAGCCGATGTCTGCAGCATAGAGCTTGAAGTAGTGGAACCAGCCGTCCATGTAAGCAACGGTAGGATTCTGTGCGCCTCCGAAGAGACCTACGTGAGCAAGGATAAAATAAACCGTCAGAATGCTCGGTATGATCACGAAGATGATCAGTCCGCCAAGTTTTGTGCGGCGTCCGAGTTCATTCATGATAATGAGTCCGGCAAATACAAGGAACCATCCGAGGATCTGCCAGAGGTTGGTGATTTGGAATACCATAAAACTCCTCCTTATATTATAGGTTGCAAATAGAAACTGACAGGAAAAAGTCAGTTTCTCCTATAGGCTTATTATAGATTCGGCGGGAATAAATGACAACAGAAAGATTAGAAAAATTTTAGAAAAGTAAAAATTAAAACAGGAATTAAAATTAACTCCTGTTTTGATTAGTTAGAATTATTAACTACTGTTGTGGACAAAGTGGATAAAATGGTGGATATTTATATCATTCCACATTTGTAGATTCTTTTTGCGCCGCAAGCTTCTTCCTGTGTCGTCTGGTAAGGATCAGATAGGTTCCGAATGAGCCTGCTATCACGCAGAGCTCAATGCACATCGCTATGATAAACTGCCGTGAACCGGGCTCGGTGATCTTTTCTCCCATAAGGGGAAATGTGACGCACGAAGACATGAAGCCCAGAAGGGAAGTCAGCAGGTAAGGCACATAACGTACTCCGGACGCACCCATGTAAAATGCAAGAGGATCGCAGGGGAGAACACGGATGATGCGGACGAGCAGACAGAACTTGAAGTCGTTTCCCTGCTTTCGTTCATGCAGCTCCCTGATCTTGGAATATCTTCCGACAAGATAGGTGACCAGATCGGTTCCGAGCCAGCGGCCGATGAAGAACGGCAGTGAGCACATGATCACTGTGCCGCCGAGATTGACAAGTATCGCAAGGGGGAGAGGGAAGAGAATTCCGCTCGCGGCATACAGAAGACCGAAATACAGGACCACGCTGACACGTTTCAGGGCAAAGAGCGCGTAGAGCGTCAGTATTGCAAGCGGTATGCTGTCGGGAGTCAGCTTTACGATCCCGTGTACGGTGAATCTGTTTCTGAATATAATACAGAGAATAACTATCGCCGAGAGTATGACAGTGGCGGCGATAAGAAGTATCTTCATGAATTTAAGCGTTTTTTCGTTCAAAATAAAGCCTCCGATTGAAAAGATATAAGATGACA
>CAJOQS010000166.1 GCA_905236925.1 uncultured Lachnospiraceae bacterium
AATACACACGCACGGGCGAGGGCGGATCGTTGATATACTGGGAGAAATGCCTGAACCACAGCTGGTTCCCGTTATACAGCAGCTCGTCGTATTTTTCCTTGGTGTCGAGCCTCTTGTAATCCATAAAGCAGGAATCCGCGCAGATCACATGCTCCGCGAGTTCATCGTTTCTTACAAGCTCCTCGACCTCCGAAAGGAGCAGCGAATCCTCGAGCGAAAAGCCCGAGACCCTCGTCCTTACCAGCCTTTCCATGCAGGCGTGGACTCCAAGCTTCTCACCGATATCGTTGCATACGGTCCGCACATAGGTGCCCTTGGAACACTCGATCGCAAAGGCAACCCTTATCACATAGGAATCCGCATCCATCTCGTTGTAGATGCAGCCGGAGGTCCGCTCGAACCTTCCCTGCTCGTCTCTGGCCCTGCCGATGTACTTCTTCATCCTGCTGTTATCATAAAGATCGTCAGCCCTGAATTCCTCATCCGCTCTGCGCCTGACGATATCCGAGGTTATATCGATCGAGCTGATCTCAACTCTCCTGGTCCGGCGCTCAACCTCCTTGCCGGCCCTTGCCATTTCATAAAGGCGCTGACCTCCGAGCCTTACGGCTGAAAACATGGGGGGAAGCTGGTCATATTCACCGACCATGCTCATGATCGCTTCGCGGATCTGCTCATCCGTCAGTTTCCTTAACTCCGCTTCGTCCGCCCTTTCCGTAATCTTTCCGGAGATATCCTGCGAATCGGTCGCGATCCCGAGCAGCATGACCGTCTCATAGCTTTTGGTCTTGTCCGTCAGCACATCGCAGGCCTTTGTCGCGGTGCCCAGACAAACAGGAAGAACTCCCTCCGCATCCGGATCGAGAGTTCCCGTATGTCCCATCTTACGCTGTCCTGTAATGCCCCGGAGTCTGGCTACAACGTCGTGCGAGGTGTAGCCGCGCTCCTTATATATGTTGATAATACCGTTCAAATTTACAATCCTCTTGTAATCCGCATACTTTCCTGCAGTCCGCATACCCGGCAGCATCACCGGTACGGTCTCTGATCAGTTATCACTGCATGTTCCCAACTGCGCTTCGATCTCCCTGGTCAGAGTGTTGATCACGTCATGGACCGATCCGTTGAGAGTGCATCCGGCTGCCCTGGCGTGTCCGCCGCCGCCGAACTTGCTGCATATATCCGCCAAATTGACGGTATTGCGCGAACGCGTGCTGACGCGCCACACTCTGGGGTTCATCTCCTTCAGAAGTATTGCGACCTCCACGCCCTTGGTCACCCTGAGCTGGTCGATGACACCATCGGTATCGCTTGCGGATAATCCGTAAAGAGCCTGGACCTTGCGGTCAATATAGGAAATGATGACCTGCCCGTCCATGCACAGAAGGCTTTCCATCAGGCAGCGACCGAGTATCTGATTCTGTATGAAGGTCTTCTCGTAAAAGCTTCCGTCAATTATATCCGCGGTATTGACTCCATATTCCAGAAGCGCTCCTGCAGCCTCCATCGTATGTCTTGTAGTGTTGGAATGCTTGAATACTCCGGTGTCATGAACGATCCCGAGATACAGGCACTCCGCGGTAAAGCGCGATATCTTCGCAGGCTCCATCAGGTCGAAAAGCACCTCGGCCGTGGCAGCCGCCCCGGGAAGGATATGGTTCTCCGTTCCGTAGCCCGGGTTTGTTTCATGATGGTCGATACAATACAGGAAATCCGCTTTCTTTGCGTATTTCTCCGCCTTTCCGAGTCTCTCCCTGTCTGCGCAGTCAAGTGCGAAGAAGATATCATAGGGAGCGACATCGGGATAAACGGTATTGATCTCGTCGCTGTTTCTCAGCATTGCGAGGTTTTCAGGCACTTCTTCGACGTACACATCGACCTCGCAGGAATAATTCTCTGTTATGTAGTTGTAGAGCGCCAGACAGCTTCCTATGCAGTCTCCGTCGGGACGGATATGACCCGCGATCCCGATCCTGGATGCCCCGGATACTCTCTCCCACATATTTTCCTTATCAAACATAAATCTGTTACTTCTTACCTTTCTAAGAGGCTGAAGTCAGTTCCGCCGTTTGAGCGAAGGTATTCTCAGACTTCATCCCCGTGTTCCGGATCCGGAACGTAATTTGCTTCATCCTGCTGGATCACTTCTTCGATCATATGAGACATGTTCACGCCGTATTCGATCGACTGATCTATAACGAATGTCAGCTCCGGAGTGTTTCTCAGATTGAGATTGTGGGCCAGCTGTGAACGCAGGAAGGGTGCCGCGGAACGGAGTCCCGCAAGCGTATCCTTCTGCTTCTGCTCGTCACCGAGCACACTTACATATATCTTTGATGTTTTAAGATCAGGTGCGACATCAACGCTTACCACACTGGTCATGGGGCTGATACGCGGATCCTTGACTTCCATCGTGATGAGCGTTGAAAGCTCGCGCTGGAATTCCCTGTTGATCCTGATCATCTTAACACTGTTTTTACGCATGATCTATCACCATCCCGTCTTCAGATCTGTTATTTCGCGGCTTTAGTTCCTCGGAACCTCTTCCATAACATAGAATTCCGCCTGGTCGAGTTCGGCAAGATCCGAGAATTTCTCAAATACAAGTCCGCACTCATAGCCTGCCGCAACTTCCTTAACATCGTCCTTGAAGCGCTTGAGTGAAGCAAGAGCACCCTCGAATATCTGCTCGCCGCCGCGTGTGATGCGGGCTGAGCAGCCTCTGGTGATCTTACCGTCAAGCACGAAGGATCCGGCAATAACGCCGACGCCCGAAGCCTTGAACAGCTGACGTACCTCGGCATGTCCGATGACTTTCTCCTGATAGATGGGCTTGAGCATACCCTTCATTGCAGCTTCAACATCATTGATGGCATCGTAGATGACCTTGTAGAGCTTAATGTCGATATTCTCGTGCTCCGCGATATCCTTTGCGGTGTTGTCGGGCTTTACATTGAAGCCGATAACGATCGCATCCGACGCGGCAGCGAGATTTACATCGCTCTCGTTGATGTTGCCGACTCCGCCATGGATAACGCGAACGGCAACCTCATCGTTGCTGAGCTTGACAAGAGACTCCTTGACAGCCTCAACCGAGCCCATAACGTCTGCCTTGATGATGATATTAAGGTTCTTGATCTCACCCTCGTGGATCTGTGAGAACAGACTCTCGAGCGTGGTGTTCTTCTTTGATTCAGCGATAAGCTGTTCCTTGCTCTGTGCAATGAATGCCTCGGCAATGGTCCTTGCTTCCTTCTCGTCCGCAACCGAAAGCATGACCTCGCCCGCGGCGGGAACGCCGTTCAAGCCGAGAAGTTCAACAGGTGTCGAAGGCGTTGCGTCCTTAACCTTGCGTCCCTTGTCGTCGATCATTGCACGAACCTTACCGTGTACGGAGCCGATAACAACGTTGTCTCCGACATTAAGAGTACCCTTCTGGACAAGTACGGTCGCAACAGGTCCGCGTCCCTTGTCGAGCTTGGCCTCGATAACAACGCCACGCGCCTTTCTGTCGGGATTGGCCTTAAGTTCAAGCACATCCGCGGTCAGAAGAACCATCTCGAGGAGGTTCTCGATGCCCTCACCGGTCTTTGCCGAAACGGGAACCATAACGGTATCTCCGCCCCAGTCTTCCGAAACGAGCTCGTACTCGGTCAGCTCCTGCTTAACCCTGTCGATGTTCGCACCGGGCTTATCCATCTTATTGATGGCAATGATTATCGAAACACCTGCCGCCTTGGCATGGTTGATAGCCTCGATGGTCTGGGGCATAACGCCGTCGTCCGCGGCTACAACCAGGATAGCGATATCCGTCGACTGTGCTCCGCGCATACGCATCGATGTAAATGCCTCGTGTCCGGGAGTATCAAGGAAGGTTATCTTTCTTCCGCCGATCTCTACCATGTACGCACCGATATGCTGGGTGATTCCGCCTGCCTCGCGTGCGGTAACGTTGGTCTTTCTGATAGCGTCAAGGAGTGATGTCTTACCGTGGTCAACGTGACCCATTACACATACAACCGGAGGACGCTTCTGAAGCAGAGCCTCGTCCTCTTCGGCCTCCTTAAGCAGTTCTTCTATGATGTTTACCTTTTCTTCCTTCTCGCAGATGATCTCGTAATCGAGCGCGATCTCTTCCGCTTCCTCGAAGGAAAGCTCGGAATTGAGATTTACCATCTTTCCTGCAAGGAAAAGCTTCTTGACAAGATCGCCGGCCTTCTGTCTCATCTTGTCGGCAAGCTCCTTAATGGTGATAACCTCGGGGATAACGATTGTCTTGATCTCATCCTCAACCTCTTTCTGAGGCTTTGCCACAGGCTTCTGGAAAGCACCCTTGCGGTTGGGATCCTTCTTGTTCTTCTTGTTCTCGCCGTCCTCGTAATCATTCTTTCCGCGCTTGTCGTAATCTTTTCTGTTCTTGAAGCTGTCGGCGCGCTTATTCTTTCCGATATCGTTGGCAAGCTCGCTCTTGGCGTTGCCTCCTGCAGGACCCTTTCCGCCCGGTCTGGTGTTAGTGAAATTCCTGCGGGGCTCGTCCTTGCCGCCGAAGCCGCCCTGACCGTTCTGGTTTCTGTCACCGAAGGGTCTGCCCTGGCCGTTCTGGGGCCTGTCACCGTAAGGTCTGCCCTGGCCGTTCTGGG
>CAJOQS010000167.1 GCA_905236925.1 uncultured Lachnospiraceae bacterium
CCGAACGCTCCCGCCACCATCGGCATGAGTTCGATAAACCTGACATCCACCGGATATCTGACCGAGAATTCCGCCATGTCGGCTATATGGTCAGTGTTGAAGCCGTTTATCAGGACCGAATTTATCTTGACCGTTTTAAAGCCCGCGGACAGCGCGCATTCGATACCTGCAAGCGCATCCGCAAGAGAACCGATTCTGGTGATATAGGCGTATCCGTCCGCGTCCGTCGTATCAAGGCTGATATTGATATGCCCTACACCCGCAGAGACCAGCTCCTTCGCGTACTTCGGCAGCAATACAGCGTTTGTTGTGATGCAGACCTCTTCTATGCCCTCAACCGCAGAAGCCCTCTCGCAAATACTGATGATATTCTTTTTTACCAGCGGCTCGCCGCCCGTGATCCTGAGCTTTCTGACTCCTATAGATGCCGCAGCCCTGACAGCTCTTATCATTTCCTCTTCGCTGAGCATCTCGTCATGGGTGCGCTTGCACACCCCTTCCTCGGGCATGCAATACCTGCAGCGGAGATTGCACAGATCGGTCACCGAAAGCCGCAGGTAATCAATCTCTCTTCCGTATCTGTCCCGCATGATTCACCCCGCACAATTGGCAGATCCATCGGATGCCGCCATCTTAAGGCCGTGCTCTATTGCTTCGCTGACCGCATCGAAGTTCTCGACCGCTCCCTTGGGACTTCCGGGCAGATTTATTATAAGACTGCTGCCTCTTAACCCCGCTACTCCCCTTGAAAGGCAGCCCCTCGGAGTTATGAGCATGCTCGCTGCCCTCATGGCTTCGGAGATTCCGCGTGTCTCACGGTCGATAACTTCAAGCGTGGCCTCCGGTGTTACATCACGTTTTGCGAAACCGGTTCCCCCCGTAGTAAGAACAAGGTTTACCGCAAGCCCGTCACAGCATTTGATCAGTTCCTTGCCAATGTGCTCTCTTTCATCGGGAACTACCGAAGTATAGGCAACTTCATACCCCAATCCTTCGAGGCGTTCCCGCAGTGCAGGTCCGCTCGCATCCTCACGTTCTCCCCTCGCGCAGCTGTCGCTGACCGTGATCACTGCCGCTCTGTATTTCATATCCTTCTCCGTATTTGTTGTTATTGTATTATGCCGGTATCAATGAACCTCTTTCTGAACTCTGCCTGAACCGTCTGATGGATTGCCTCTTCAAATTCCTGATAAGCCAGCAAAAACCTCTCACCCTCCGGTGTGAGTGATGTACCGCCGCCGCCTTTTCCCCCACGCTGCCGCTCCACTATCCTGTATCCGAGGTTCTGCTCGAGCTGATTGATCATCTCCCACGCTTTGCTGTAGGCGAGCCCAATGCACGTGCATCCGGTTCGGATGCTGTGGTTGTTGGCGATCAGGAATAGGAGAAGCTTCAGGCGCTCATTGAGAAACGGTGATTCCATTTCCATGTGCATATGCAGGACCGGATGGAGTATCGCCGCATTATGCGTTTTAAGCTGTTCCTGCAGGTCTTCCGAACTGTGTACGTTCAGGATAACTCCCTTGTCGTCAACGTCAACATATACTTTGTCTGCGTCACTTGCCCGGAGCGCTCCGCGCAATCCGTCTTCGCCGCTGTACTGCAATATTGAGGGGAGTACTGCCCGGCCGAGAAGCACGGGATGTCCTCCGCGTCTCTGATATGAAGCGATCACGATATCCTCTTCATGCTCCATCATGGTAAGAAGTGTGGTCGGCGTGAACATGGGAACTTTGACCGGAGTGAACATAACACGGTCGCACTTTCCTTCAAAGTATTCCAGGCCGAGCTTGACCGAGGTTATGAGCTCCGTGCTTTCACCATTGTTCCGCACGAAAATTACTCCAAGAGAAGCAAGCTGGCTTTTAACTTCGTCCTCGTCCTCACCTGTAACTATGACAATGGGAAAGATGCCTGCCTGCTGATATGTAATGACGATCCGCCGGATGACCGGTACAGTTCCGGCGTTTGCTGAGGTTTTGTCGGTATTCTTATATGCTGCGGCGATCACACCGCCGACTTTACTGATACGCACTGTGCCGGCTCCTTGATACGGTTTCAAGACCGTTACTTTCAGATTTAACAGATATTATTTTAGACGATAAATATTGATTTTTCCAGTTTTTTTCTTCGTTAAAGTGATAAAACTGACCTTTTATATCTTTTAATAACGTCCGAACGTGCAGGTCGGGAAATGGCAGGTCTCGCACATGCGGCAAAGTCCGCCGTCGCCGAGGCGGATAAGGTCCTGCTTCGTAAGCCTGTCACCCGCATATATTTGCGGAAGAAGCACGTCAAAAATCGTTGTGGGAAGGCTTATTGCCGCGCCGGGAACTCCAAGTACGGGGATATCGCCCAAGTAAGCAACAAGAGTCATATTTCCGGGCTGAGCGGGTACGCCGTGCGTGATGATCTCGGCCCCGAGCTGCCTGATAGCGGTCGGAGTGATATCATCGGGATCGACGCTCATTCCGCCGGTAAAGATCAGGAAATCGGCGCCATGCTCAAGATGCTTCTTTGCTTCACGCACGATCATGTCAAGATCGTCATCGCAAATGGTCACACCGACTATCTCACCGGGATATTTCGCAAGTTTGGCTCGTACAACGGGCTCGAATTTGTCCTTGATCCTGCCGTTATAAACCTCCGAGCCGGTTATGATAACGCCCGCTTTGCGCTCATGATATGGCCTGAGGTCCAGCAGTTTCCGGTCCTCGCACATCTTCTCCGCGCGGATTATCTGCTCCTCCTGAGTTACCAGAGGAACGATCCTCATGGACGCAAGGCGATCCGCCTTCTTTACAGGGAAATGATCGGGCAGAGTCGAAATGGTGATATCTCCTATCGAGTTGATCTCGCGGAGCAGTTCAGTATCAACCCTGAACATGCCCTCGGTATCGGCGATCAGAAGGACCTTGCCCTCGGAGGGCTCGGTATAGTGTGCGCCTTCGACCGGTGCCATTGCCGAAAGGCGCAGGGCACAGTCCTCCTCGTGGAGCTCGCCCGCATTCTCTTCCCAAATAAACACTGTCTGCTTACCGATATTCAGCAGTTCCTCAATATCTTCCTCACGGATCACGTGGCCGCGCTTAAAAGCAGGTCCCTTGAACCCGTCAACCATTTTTGTGATGTCGTGACACAGCGTCATGCCGACTGCATCCTGAACTCGGATCTTTTTCATAATTTTGACTCCTGTAATTCCATGATAAATAATGGCGCCCAATGTTTTTTACTTTTTCAGTAATAGTACTGACTCAGACGGTATGTGAACAGTTACCTTGTCTGCATGGATGCGCTCCCATGTTGTCTTGTCGAGTTCCATGCCGAGCGGCCTGTATTCGGCTCCGGCGCTCAACATGACCGTGTAGGAGAAGGGGTTCTCGACAACTTCGGTTACGGCGAGGGTCAGTTCATTTTCTCCGTGGCCGGGGAGGATGTCGTGCATACGGATGCCGACTGCGGTAACATCATCGTTTGTAGCGGGTATGTTTATGTGTATTCCCCAGTCCGGCACATATGCGCGCCTGTATACGTAGTTCCCGGTTCCGCCCTGCTGCCGTCCTGTAGCTGACGTACTATGGTCAGCCGGGGCATTGGGCGCATCTGCCTCAATATCCGCCACATTCTTGCAGCCCGTAAGTTTTGCTGCGTTCTTTGTAAGCGGCTTGGCAAAGACCGCCTTCTTCTCTCCGAAAACATCGATACAGCCCCTGTTCATTATAGCAATCTTCTCGGTAATACGGAACGCCTCGTCCCTGTTATGTGATACAAATATCACGGTCTTGCCGAGCTCCTTGACAGTCTTTCTTAAAACCTGTTCAAGTTCGAAGCGCAGATGTGAGTCAAGTGCTGAAAAAGGCTCATCAAGGAGCAGTATTTCCGGCTCATTTACCAGTATCCTCGCGAGTGCCACACGTTGCTGCTCGCCTCCGGAAAGCGTCGCGGGAACTGCTTTTTCCTTGCCTTCAAGGTGCATTTTTGCAAGCATCTCAAGTGCAACTCTTTCCTTTTCCCTGCGCGGCAGCTTTGAACGTATACCGCACATTACATTCTCAAGAACATTCATGTTCGGGAAGAGAGCGCCCTGCTGAAACATAAATCCTACCCTGCGCTCCTGAGGCGGCAGGTTTATTCCCTTTTCGGAATCAAAAAGAGTCACATCGTTCAGTTCGATCCTTCCCCTGTCAGGCCGCTCTATACCTGCTATGCACTTCAGGGTCAGGCTTTTGCCGCATCCCGATGCACCGAGCAGCGAAACGGCTTCGTCTCCCGCTTCTAATCTTACCTTCAGCATAAAACTGCCGAGTTTCTTTTCAATATCTGCATATAAAGCCATCAATCCACCTTCTTTCTTTTTTCCAGCAGATTGATCGCCAGCAATACGACCGCCGAGATTGCGATATTCACAAGGACCCACTTCAGCGTAAGCCCGTCGTCGTTTGTACGCCATAGCTGCAAAACTGTGGTCGATACGGTCGCGGTCTTACCGGGGGTATACCCGCAGATCATGCTCGTCGCGCCGTATGCTCCGAGTGCCCTTGCAAATGCCAGGACTGTGCCTGCCAGAATGCCCTGCTTGCAATATGGCATTCTGATCCTCCAGAAGATGTATGTGTTACTGAGTCCCAGAGTCTGACCGGCGTATGCAAGTCTTTCGTCAAAGGACTCGAACGCGCCCCTTGCAGTCCTGTACATCAGCGGGAAGATAACGACTGTGGTCGCAAAGATCGCCGACCACCACTGCATCGTAAGCTTCACTCCAAACACTTCAAAAACCCAGGCGCCGAAAAAGCGTCTGGGTCCGAATATCCTAAGTAACAGATAGCCTACTACCGTTGGCGGGAGTACCAGCGGAAGCGTGAAGAATACATCAAGTATTCCCTTGATAACACGGGGTGTGCGCGCAATATAATACGCTGCACATATCCCCGCAAAGAACACGATCACACTGCTGATACCGGCTATCCGGAGCGAATTCAGCAAAGGATACCAATCCATAGGTCACTCCATAGTTTATTGTTTTCAACGATCAGCCGAGCGGTGTAAAACCTACACCCTTAAATACTTCCGAAGCCTCGCTGCCCTTAAGGTACTCAAGGAAGTCCTTCGCAGCCTGCTCGTGCTTCGTATTCTTCATTACAGCCGCAGGATATATTACCTGTCCGCACATATCCTTTGTTGCGGTGTCAACAACTGTAAGGCCTGCTGAAAATGCATCTGTAGCGTAAATGATACCGCAGTCAACGGTTGCTTCCTTTACCTGTGTCGTAACTTCCTTAACGTTTGAGCCGTATGTCAGGACACCGGCATTCGCAAGGGCTGCTTCGTCAAGATTATAGAACGCAAATATCTTCTGTGTATACTGTCCGACGGGAACGTCCGAATTACCCATAGCCAGCATAACGGTTCCGTCTGCAAGTCGGGCTGCCAAGTCGTCATAGGACTTGATATCCTTGGGATTCCCATCAGGTACAGCCAGGGCCACCTTATTCTCCAGAAGATTGAATCTGGTTCCCTGAAGGACATAATCGAGTCCGTCCGGGTTTCCGCCATCGGC
>CAJOQS010000168.1 GCA_905236925.1 uncultured Lachnospiraceae bacterium
GGAGCGCAACGTAACGGACACATAAGCGACTACAGAACAGTCGCTAAGTGCCGACGTTGCTTACGGGATCCGGGAAGATCTCACTGCAGCGCCTGCGCTGCAAACACACATTATCTAAATCCCGCCCTGCAAACCATGCTTCTTATGCGGGAAAATGGTTTTGGGGAGGTATTTTCAGAAAACAGCGCGGGCGCCGCAGGGTGTTTTCCCGAAAAACGATAAGGTCTTGTTTTTCGGGGAAATATCCCGTTGCCGCCTGCGCGTGACTTGGCATGCCCTTATAAAACTACCCCGTCGCCGCCTGCGCGTGACTTGGCATGACCTTATAATACATTGTCGCCGCCTGCGCGTCATTTTCGGCGGCAATTTTTTTTATGTGATACAAAAAAATTGCAAAATCTCCGCCCGCGTGTTATTCTATTTAGTGGGGTAGTTTACATTTTCAGAGGAGGTTTTGGGGTTATGAGTCTTGAGAAATCTGATGAATTAAAAGAACTGATCGCTGCCGCAAGGGGTGTGGAGAAGTCTGATCTGGTTCTGAAGAATGCTGAGATCCTCAACGTATTTACAGGCGAGCTCGAGAAGGGTGATGTAGCCATTCGCAACGGTTATATTGCCGGGATCGGGAGCTACGAGGGCCTTGAGGAGATCGATCTTTCCGGGAAGATAATCTGTCCCGGACTTATCGACGGGCATATCCATATTGAAAGCTCCATGGTATCGCCGCCCGAATTCGCTAAGGCTGTGCTCCCTCACGGGACGACCGCGGTCATCACTGATCCTCACGAGATCGCGAATGTCGCAGGTGCGGAAGGACTGTCCTATATGCTCGAGAGCAGCAGGGATCTTCCGCTGGAGATATTCTTCATGCTTCCCTCATGTGTTCCTGCAACTCCTCTCGACGAGGCCGGAGCGGAACTTGATGCGGCATCACTGAACAGCTTCTATGCCAATCAGCGAGTGCTGGGACTGGCCGAGCTTATGAATTCCTACGGAACCGTCCGCAACGACAAGGAGATCATATCGAAGATACTTGGTGCGCAGGACCACGGAAGGATCATAGACGGACACGCGCCCGGGCTTACCGGAAACGATCTGAATGCTTACGTTGCAGCCGGTGTCGAGTCTGACCATGAATGCAGCAACGCCGAAGAAGCGATAGAGAAGCTGAAAAGAGGGCAGTGGATCATGATCCGCGAGGGTACCGCGGCCAATAACCTCAACGCCCTGCTTCCGCTGTTTGACGACGAGTATTGCGGAAGATGCATGCTCGTAACCGACGACAAGCATCCCGGTGAGCTGCTTGAACTCGGACATATTGATTACATAGTCCGCAAGGCCATCAAGGCCGGCAAGAAACCTGCCAACGCGATCAAAATGGCAAGCTTCAACGCGGCCAGCTATTTCGGACTCAAGAAACGCGGAGCCGTTGCGCCGGGCTACAGAGCCGATCTTATAGTAGTTTCGGACCTTGAGGAATTCGAAATAGAAAAGGTATTTAAAAAGGGTAAGCTTGTGGCCGAGAACGGCCATATGGTAATAGATGTTCCCGGCTTCGAGAACAAGGAAAGCACATATCCGAGAGTATACCACAGCTTCAAGCTCGATGAGCTTAAACCGGAGAGCTTTGCGATCCGGGGAGAGGGGCAGTTTAAGCGTGTTATCGAGATGGTACGCGGCGAACTGCTGACCAACGAGCTGATAGTTCCCGCCAACATGGACAGGTACAGGGAATGCGCGGTGGAGGGACACATTCTTCCTTCGCCCGGTGTGGAGCTGGATAAGGACATCATCAAGATCGCCGTGATAGAGCGTCATCGCGGGACCGGACATGTCGGAGTCGGATTCACCACCGGCTACGGAATTAAATACGGTGCGATAGCATCGAGTGTTGCTCATGACTCCCACAACCTGATCGTTGCGGGAACCAACGACACGGACATGGCGACAGCGGCCAATGCGGTCCGTGAAAATGAAGGCGGCCTCGCGATAGCTGTTGACGGCAGGATACTTTCGACCCTTACTTTGCCCCTGGGCGGAATCATGTGTGACAGAGAGGCCTCATACGTCGAGGACAAGCTTATTGAAATGAAGGCTCAGGCGCGCCTGCTCGGAGTACCGGACGGCATCGACCCGTTCATGACGCTGGCATTTGTTGCTCTTCCGGTTATACCGAAGCTCCGTATCCTGACCGAAGGAATGGCGGATGTTGCGACCCAGAGTTATGTTCCGACACTGTTTGACTAAATAATTATATGAACAAAAACATTGAAACCATGAGATCTTCGATCATTTCCTACCCGCACGGGTTTTCGACCCGCGGCGGGGGAGTGAGCGAAGGGATCTTTGAATCGCTGAATCTCGGCATGACGCGCGGAGACAGCGAAGAAAACGTCAGGGAAAACTACCGGCGCTTCCTGAATTCATGCGGGATAGAGACGGATGAGTTCGTCTGCGGCAATCAGGTGCACGGCAATACTGTGCTGACGGTCGGAAAGGAACATGCGAGAAAGCCTTACGGGTATGACGAGCTGTTCGAGGCGGACGGATATGTGACCGCCGAGGCCGGTGTGCCGCTTGTGATCTTCACCGCCGACTGTGTTCCGCTTCTCATGGCAGACGAGAAGAACGGAGTTGTGGCAGCCGTACACTGCGGATGGCGCAGTACTGTCCTCGATATAGAGAAGAAGGCCGTTGAGGCCATGGAAAGGCTGGGGGCGGACAGGCAGTATATCAGGGCCTGCGCGGGTCCGGCGATAGAAATGTGCTGTTTCGAGGTCGGAGAAGAAGTGATCGAAGCTGTGGAAAGGCTTCTCAAATGGAAGGCTGCCGGCCTTTTCAACAGGAAGAATGACGGAAAATACATGCTGGATCTTAAGGGCGTTGTCGCGCAGAGACTTGCAATGCTCGGAGTCGACGTGAGGAACATCGACATAATACGTGACTGCACAATGTGCCTTCCGGATAAGTACTGGTCACATCGTTTTACGGGCGGAAAGCGCGGAAGTCAGGCTTCTGTGATAATGAAAACGAACAGGTAATCACATAACGTGAATTTGTTCGTTTTTCTTTTTTGTTTGTTACACATTATATAATTATTCGAGTACACGAAAAGAAAATATTTACTTTTACGAAAAAATGTGCTATAATCCAAAGACAGTTGTTGTAGATTATAAATATGGTGGAAGGCGACATTATGGCAATCAATCTTGAATCTCTTGTATTTACGAATGACAATTGTGTCGGTTGCAACAGATGCATACGTGTCTGTAGCTGTATGGGCGCCTGCGTGGCATCCGAGCAGGATGAGCACGGCGTTTCCAGAGTATCTGTAGACGGAACCAGGTGTGTGGCATGCGGAGCCTGCTTCGAGGCCTGCGAGCACAACGCAAGAGAGTATCGCGACGATACCGAGCGTTTCTTTGAGGACCTGAAACGGGGTGAGAAGATCACGATCCTTGTTGCTCCCGCATTCAGGGCGGATTATCCGAACGAATACCGCAAAGTATTCGGCGGCCTGAAGAAGCTGGGTGTGAACAGGATCATCAGTGTATCCTTCGGTGCTGATATAACCACCTGGGCTTATATCAACTATATCCAGAAGTATAAATATCTTGGCGGCATTTCACAGCCCTGTCCCGCTGTAGTGGGATATATCGAGAAATATATCCCTGAGCTTATTCCGAAGCTCTTCCCCGTTCATTCACCCATGATGTGTTCGGCTATCTATGCCCGCAAGGAAATGGGCGTTACCGAGAAGATGGCGTTCATCAGTCCCTGTATCGCGAAGAAGAACGAGATCGACGATCCGAACTGTTACGGCTATATCAATTACAACGTAACCTTCGATCATCTTATGAAATACGTTCGTGAGCACGGCATTTCGGGCGAGGCTGCCGATGATGAGATCGAATACGGACTCGGATCGATCTATCCTATGCCCGGCGGCTTGAAGGAGAACGTTTACTGGCTCCTCGGCAATGATGTTTTCATCCGTCAGATGGAAGGCGACAAGAGGATGTACAAGTATCTTGAGGACAACAAGGACCGTATCCGCACGTCCTCGACTCCTTATCTGTTCATAGACGCCCTGAACTGCGAAAGCGGCTGTATCAGCGGAACTGGAACCGATCATAAGATAACCTCGGGCGACGATCCGCTCTACAATATCCATTCGATCCAGGAATCGGTTAAAAAAGAAACCAAGAAGAGCGCCTGGTCAAGAAATTCGACACCCGAACAGCGTATGGCTGCACTCAATAAGCAGTTTGAAAAGCTCAGACTCGAGGATTATATCCGCAAATATACGAACCGCTCTGTGGGATGCGCATACAAGGTACCTTCGGAGAGGGATCTTGACCGGATATATACCGAGATGAACAAGCTTACTCCCGAATCCCGTGCGATCAACTGCGCATGCTGCGGTTACAACACCTGTAAGGAAATGGCGACTTCGATCTTCAACGGATTCAACCACAAGGAGAATTGCGTTCATTACCTCAAGGACCTTGTCGAGCGCGAGAAGATCGAGGCTCAGGATATGGTCGAAGAGGAGAGGATAAAGCTTGAAAAGCAGAGAAACGAACTCCTCAGCGCGATCGAGCAGATCAACAATCATTTCAGCACTCTGAGTGAGTCGATTACTCATATGACCGAGGGCAACAACAGGAATGCCGGCGAGAGCAACGAAGTATCTACGCAGATGGCTAACGTTTCGGAATTCTGTAATCACCTTGATTCTTCGATCAAGCAGATCAACGAATATCTGACCGAGCTTACCTCGAATAACGAAAGAGTCGTTGATATTGCAAATCAGACCAATCTGCTCGCGTTGAACGCTTCGATAGAGGCTGCCAGGGCAGGTGAGGCCGGCCGCGGATTCGCGGTTGTTGCGGACGAGATCAATTCCCTTGCGGCGGATTCAAAGGATACCGCAAAACTCAGCGGAGACGCGAACCGCAATATTGTGGAGGCTGTTTCTTCTATAGAAGCTGAGACGAGCGGACTGCTCAAGATCGTTGAGAAGGTTGACGCGCTGGTTAGAAACCTCGCGACATCAACACGTGACATCAGCGAATCGACAAATCTTATTTCCGAGACAATGGAAAAGGTTAAGGAAGAGCTTGCAGGTCTTGTGGAAAACAGATAATTTCAAAAAAGAAACGGCCCGTCCGGGTGATACCGGATGGGCCGTATTAATATGTCCATCAGAATCCGAGATTGTCATTTACCACGATCACGCTGATGCGGCCTTCATGGCGTGAATATCTTGTGATCAGGAACTGGCAGCAGATGGTATCCGGTGACTTGCAATCAAAGCATGCGCCTGTTTTTGCGCAGGGGGTGGACAGCCCGAAGCGCTGTGCGTTGGTCGGCGCGGCGACATTCCTTGCACGTTTCATTGCGCTGTCGAGATCGGGACAGACCTTGTTCATCCCGACAATGACCAGAACATGCTTCGGACCCTGGGCGATCGCGGAAACGCGGTTCGAGTTGCCGTCGATATTGACCATTATGCCGTCGTCGGTGATGGCATTGGCACTTGTGAGGAAGAAGTCTGCGTCGTATGCTTCAAGCATCGCAGCCCTTTTATCTGTTGCCTTGTCGCGGTCGAGGAAACGGTAGTTGCCGTTCTTGACTGCTTCGACAAGACCAATCTCGTGAGCGCTCATGGCACCGCCCATGGTGACCGAGGAACCCTCGGGGATAAGCTCGAGGGCCTTCTTCAGGGCTTCCTCCTTGTTTGCCGCATAGTAGCCCTTCATGTTCCTTGATTCAAGTCCCTTGATGAGCTTTTCGGCCAGCAGTTCGTTGCGTTTGATAATGTTCTCGTTCATTAAATTCTTTCCCCTTTCTCTCTTACTGTAACAGATAATGTTTACCCAGACCGTAGAACTCATCCTCGTCCTTTAAGCACCATTTGGTTGTGCGTGAGGAGTCGTCAAAGGTTACGTCCATATACTTTAGTTTTCCGTCGACATAGAGGCAGTTCCACATATGAAGACCGATAGCGCCCTCGTCGCCGCCCATTCCGGTCACAAGGTAGCACTCGAGACCGGCCCGCTCGCACAGGATCTTGAACAGACCCGCGTATGCCTGACAGACACCGAGATTGTTGTCGAGAAGGCCTGCTATACTGTAACTTTCTTTGGCGAAGGTGTAATCGTATTCGTAGTTCTTGACCATATAATCATGGATCGCGATCGCCTTCTGACTGTCGGTCATGCCTTTTTTGATCGTTGCTTTTATTATGCTGTCGATCTTTTTGTTGTAACCGATGGCTTCCTTGTCGGCGTTCTTCTCGGCCTCTTTGTTCTTGCAGAGGCACTCCAGCTGATACGCGAGAGTATATTCGTTGATCGTGAGGGTAACCTCGACGGGCACATCGGTTTCCGAACCATCACCGTAATCCACCTCGCTGTTGAGGTGGGTGTCGGCAAACCCCTCGCACCATTTGTTGTAGTAGAAATCCATGAGTGCGAAAAGCTTCTCCGAACATGTGAAGCTGATGGAAGGAGTCAGCTTCTCGACGGCATCCATGTACATGGAATACAGGTCATCGGGGGTCGTGACGGTCATGCCTTCCTTGTAGGTCGTGCTGTTCCGCGTAAATTCAAAAACATCGACTCCCTGGCCTGCGGGAGTTTCATCTTCAACCTCGTCCTCCTCGAACAGGCCGTTTACGAGGTCCAAACGGCCCTTGAAATCCTCATAGATCCATACGGCGTAGGACCAGTGATTGTAATCCAGATGCTTCTTGAGGAAGGTACCGCCCTTTATGCTGACCTCGGGATTGCCCTGGATGATGAAGTAACCGGCCTTCTCGGAGATGATGGTACCGCCGTTCATCGTAAAAGAGGTCTTTTTGGCGAAATTGCTTATACTGAAAGCCTGACCGTCCTCCTTGGGGAAATAGAAGGTGCCGCCATTAATGACCGTGGTTCCGCCCGATTGGATAAATACGTCATCGTCCTTCGCTTCGAAATAACCTCCGTTGATGGTAACATCCGCATAATTCCCTTCGACGAGCATGGTCGCGGTAGTCGAGGTATAGAAGTGACCTCCGTTAATGGTAAGTTTAAGGGGAGTGTCGTAATAGACTGCATTGACCCAGACAACATATGCCGAATAAAAGGGGCTGGGCTCGTCTGCCTGAGTAAAGCTTCCGCCGTAGATGGTCAGGGTCCCGCCTTCAAGTGACAGACTTCTTGTCTGTGCCTTGAAAGTTCCGCCGTAGATGGTCACGTTACCGTTCCACTCGAGGTAGAGTGCATGATTGCCGCCCTTGAACGTTCCGCCGTATATCGAGAGATTGCCTTTAGTGGCGGATACCGCATCCTGGGAATCTTCGTTGACTATAGAGCCGTTTCCCTTTGTATCGGTTATGATCAGGTCGCCGCCCGCAACCTCGATAAGAGAACCGTCCGCAGCGGCAGACTTTCCGGAAATCTTGTGACCGTTCAGATTCAGCCTGTAGGTTCCGGACGGAATTGTAATGTGGGTAAGTCCTGATATATCTGCGGTGAGTTTGTAACGACCGCCTTTTCCGTTCGTAAGGACTGACTTGAGCTGGGCAAGGGAGCTGATGCTTTTTGCAGAGCCGTTCTTAACCTTAACCTTGCATTTGAGCGTATAGCTGTATGCATCGTGTCCGTAGCCGGAAGGTACGCTGACAGATGCGGTTATCGTTGCAGAACCCTTCTTGAGCGCCTTTATCCGGCCTGTTTTGGCGTCGACCGAGGCTTTCTTTTTTGAAGAAGAAGTGAAGCTGACGGTCGAACCCTCCGGAAGGCCGTTCACTTCGAGAACGACCGACTCGCCCTTGTAAAGCGTTACGGACGTGATGTTGAGAGTCCCTTTCTTCTGCGCTCCGAGGTTTTCGGTGGTCCTGACAACGTCATAGCTTTCAGCCGCGTAAGCACTGTGGGGAGCGGAGGCACAGAAGCTTCCGAGAATAAGAAGAACACAGATGAAACATGATACAAGAATCCTTTTTTTCATAGGCATGTCCTCACTGTTGTTGAAGATAAGTTTATAAATGGGATATTAACCTATATTTTACCACGAAAAAAGGGAGTTGTAAACGAAGGGGAAAATTCCAAAATGTTGATGTAACATACAAAATACCTTTCCAAAATGTTGATGGAGAATACAAAATGACTTTCCAAAATGTTGATTTGGGTGTATAATAGTAAAAGGAGGTAGAAGTATGCTAAAGAGAAAGGTAAGCAGATCACTTGAGGATTGGGTTTTACATAAGAAAAATAAGTGTTTGATCGTTCAGGGCGCCAGACAGACAGGGAAAACGTTTGCCATTGAGAGGTTTGCCAAAGAAAAA
>CAJOQS010000169.1 GCA_905236925.1 uncultured Lachnospiraceae bacterium
AGATGGTGGAGCACATGATGAAATGCGGTGCCAATGCGGTCCTTACCAAACCGCTCAGGGCCGAAGCCATGAAGGATGTCATGGGGAAGCTTCTGCCCCGTGTTCACGGTATAGAGGATGAGGTTCTCGACGCCATGATGGAGGATGACCTCGAAAGCTTTCTCGAACTGGTCGATCTTTTCTGCGGCGACATTCCCGAGAAAAGGGGACGTATCGAGGACGCGCTTGCGATATCCGACTATCAGTCCTATACGGTTGAAGTCCACAGGATCAAAAGTGAATGCAAGATACTCGGAGCGAACGAGCTGGCAGATACCGCCAAGGAGCTCGAGTTCGCCGGAAAGGCGATCACGGGGGCTGTTCCGAATGACAGGAGCGATGCCGAGAACAAGCTCCTTATAGAAGAGAATACTCCAAGGGTGCTCCATGCCCTTGATACAATGCTGATCGAGCTGCGCGCACTTACCGCTGAGAGCGACGGAAGCTGCGGGGCTGAGGACGAACCTGAGTGTGAATGCGGCTCACGGAGCGGATCGGATCACGAGACCGGAACGGAGGCTTCCTCGCAGGCGGGGGAGGTCAAAACGGAGCTTGAGAGGATACTCAGGTATACCGCGCATGCCGAGGAGGCATTCGCCGAAGGAGACCATTCACTTGCAAGGGAATGGCTCACGGAAATAAGAGACGCGCTTAAGGCGCTTATCGGATAGGAATGAACATATGCTTGAATTACAGAACCTTACTTTTACCGCAAGCGATGAAAACGGAACGAAGGACATAATCCGGAATCTGAGTTTTACGCTTGAGGACAACAAATTCTATGTTATAACCGGCCCCAACGGCAGCGGCAAGTCGACTCTTGCCAAGCTGATCGCCGGTCTGTACAAGCCGGAGGCCGGACGCATCATCTTCAACGGAGAAGACATAACGGACATGTCGATCACCGAGAGGGCTAGGGCAGGCATCAGCTTTGCCTTCCAGCAGCCGGTCCGCTTTAAGGGCATCACGGTAAAGGATCTTATACAGCTGGCCGCGAACGGTCCGGACAAAAAGGATCATACGGCCGATGTCTGCGATTATCTCTCGGAAGTCGGACTTTGCGCGAGAGACTATATCAACCGCGAAGTCAATGCATCTCTTTCGGGCGGCGAGCTCAAAAGGATCGAGATAGCGATGACACTTGCGAGAAAGACTCAGTTCACCGTTTTCGACGAGCCCGAGGCGGGTATCGACCTCTGGAGCTTCAACAATCTCATCAAGGTATTTGAGAGGCTTCACGACGAGACGCACGGTTCGATAGTGATCATCTCACATCAGGAACGTATCATAAACATCGCGGATGAGATCATCCTTCTGGCTGACGGCGAAATAGCCAAGACGGGTTCGAAGGATGAGGTCATGCCTCTGCTCATGAGCGGAAACATCGCAAAGGCAGGCTGCGGAAAGGGAAAAGTTTGATTATGGATGATATTCAGAAGAGGCTGCTCGAGGAGGTCGCAGACCTTCATGAGGTCCCCGAGGGAGCCTATAATATAAGGGCCAACGGTGCCGGGGCAGGCCGCAGGTCAACCGCAAATATCGAGATCACGACCAAGGAAGACAAGCCCGGGATCGATATCCGGATCAAGGACGGAACGACTCACGAGAGCGTGCATATACCGGTCATCATTAGTGAGACCGGACTTACCGAAGCCGTATACAACGATTTTTATATCGGCGAGGACTGCGACATAACCATTATCGCAGGCTGCGGAATACATAACTGCGGAACGCAGAAGTCACAGCATGACGGAATACATACCTTCTTTGTCGGAAGGAATTCAAAGGTCCGCTACGTGGAGAAGCACTACGGCGAAGGGGAAGGAACCGGTGATATCGTCCTGAACCCCCAGACGATCGTCCATCTTGACGAGGGCTCATACCTCGAAATGGAAACGGTCCAGATCAAGGGAGTCGATTCGACGGTCCGCGTTACAAAGGGCGATGTTGCAGCGAAAGCAACGCTTGTCGTCAAAGAGAAGATCATGACCCACGGCAAACAGCTTGCCGAGACCTCGTTCGATGTGGATCTGAACGGTGAGGGCTGCGGCTGCAATCTTATGTCACGTTCGGTGGCGCGTGACAGCTCAGTGCAGGTATTCAGGTCGGATATCCGGGGCAACAGCGAATGCCACGGACATTCGGAATGTGACGCCATCATAATGGACAACGCAAGGGTCGACGCTATTCCCGCCCTGTCGGCAAACAATGTCGACGCGGCACTTATACATGAGGCCGCGATAGGAAAGATCGCAGGTGAGCAGATCACCAAGCTCATGACTCTGGGCCTTACGGAAGAGGAAGCGGAGGCCATGATAGTCAACGGATTCTTGAAATAAAACACAGGTAGTGCCGGCATCCGGAATGGAGGTCGGCACTGGCGTGTTAATAGTATTTTAATTTGAGTCACGGAGTTTTAGATGATATCATGATAAATGGTTGCTTTACAGTTATACGCATAACAAGGAAAGGTATGAGATCATGAAAGAATATAACCGTGAGATATTGACGGGCGAGCGCGCTGCTTTTGCCTCAAAGGATTCTGTTTTTACCGAATGCATTTTCCAGGATGGCGAATCGCCTCTTAAGGAAAGCAGTGATATTGAAGTCAGGGGATGCATGTTCAGGTGGAAGTATCCTCTCTGGTATGTTAAAAACGCTAAGATAACGGATACAAAATGGTTTGAGATGGCCCGCGCGGGAGTATGGTATTCGAACGGTCTTACCGTTTCGGATTCTGTTCTGCAGGCACCGAAGAATTTCAGAAGGTGCAGGGATATTTCCCTGACGAACGTGACCTTCACCAACGCCGCGGAAACACTCTGGAGCTGCGAAAAGGTAGCGCTGAAAAACGTTTCGGCGAAGGGTGACTATTTTGCGATGAATTCGTCGGATATGGAGATAGACGGCCTTATTCTCGACGGAAACTATTCGTTTGACGGTGTAAAGCGCGTGACAGTCAGAAATTCCAAGCTCCTTTCAAAGGATTCGTTCTGGAACAGCGAGGATGTTACGGTATATGACAGCTTTATATCGGGTGAGTATCTCGGATGGAACTCGAAGAATCTGACACTTGTGAACTGTACGATAGAATCTCTTCAGGGCATGTGCTACATAGACGGCCTCGTGATGAAGAACTGTACCCTGCTCGACACCACGCTTGCCTTTGAGTACTCGAACGTTGACGCGGAGATATCCTCGGGCATCGCAAGCGTTCTGAACCCTGCGTCGGGAACAATCAGGGTCGAGCACATCGGGGAGCTTATTCTGGAAAAGGATCAGATCGATCCTTCAAAAACCCGGATCATCTGCAATGATATAGCGGAGAGATCGGATATCGTAAGCTGGAGAAGATAGCGGAGGCTTAGGCTTATATGAAGTATGATTTTGACGAGACGGTTTCAAGACGCGGAACCGATTCAATGAAATGGAGCGTGGCGGACAACGAGCTTCCCATGTCGATCGCGGACATGGACTTCAAGGCTGCTCCCGAGATAAGGGAAGCGCTCATGAAGAAACTCGAGCACGGCGTGTTCGGATACACGGAGGTCACCGACGAGTGGTACGATGCCTATATCTCATGGTGGAGGGACCGTCACAACTTCACTATGGAGAAGGACTGGCTGATGTTCTGCACCGGAACCGTGGCGGCCATTTCAAGCACCGTCAGAAAGCTTACGACACCCAACGAGAATGTAGTCGTTCAGACACCTGTTTACAATATCTTTTTCAATTCTATAATCAACAACGGCTGCAGGGCGCTTGAAAGCCCGCTGCTGCTTGAAAACGGAAGATATGAGATGGACTTTGAGGATCTGGAGAGGAAGCTCGCCGATCCTCAGACAAGTCTTATGATACTTTGCAATCCCCAGAACCCCGGAGGCAGGATATGGACCGCGAAGGAGCTGGCAAGGGTCGGTGAATTGTGCGTGAAATACGGCGTTGCCGTTATCTCGGACGAGATACACTGTGACCTGACTCTCCCCGGGAAGGATTATGTTCCCTTCGCTTCGGTATCGGATGACTGCAGGAAATGCGGCATCGTGTGCATCGCACCGACCAAGGCATTTAACATCGCGGGCATCCAGACCGCAGCAATCTGTGTTCCGGACCCGTTCCTCAGGCACAAGGTATGGCGCGCGATCAACACCGATGAGGTTGCCGAGCCCAACGCCTTTGCGGTTACTGCTGCGACAGCGGCACTCGCGCACGGGGGAGCATGGATCGATGAATTAAAGGTATACCTTGCGGAGAACAGAAGGTTTGCTGCGGAATATATCCGGGACAATATCCCTTCCCTTCAAGTTGTGGATGCTGAAGCCACCTATCTTTTGTGGGTCGATGCGAGGAATGTGCCCGTTGGGGCAGAAGCATCCGGCACCGGGGAAACAAAGGATGAGTATCTGGTCCGTCACATAAGAAAGGAAACCGGCCTTATACTCTGCGCGGGCAGGGAATACGGCCGCGCCGGAGAAGGCTTCCTGAGGATATCGATGGCGTGCCCACGCTCTGAACTTAAGGACGCGCTCGAACGCTTAAAACGCGGTATGGAAAGCCTCAGAAGCTACCGCTACATTTTTTTTGATCTTGACGGAACACTTACGGAATCCGGAGAGGGAATAGTCAACGCGGCGAAGTACGCTTTCGGTAAAATGGGCATGGACATACCCTCGGATCAGGAGCTCCTGAGCTTTGTCGGTCCGCCTCTTTCCGCGAGCTTCCCGAGGTACGGAGTTTCGCCGGAGGATGTTCCGAAGGCCGTAAGCATATTCAGGGAGTATTACAATGAGCGGGGATGGTGCGAGAACAGGCTCTATCCCGGTATAGGACAGATGTGTGAGAAACTGGCGGAATACGGCTACAAGCTGATCGTCGCCACCTCAAAAAGAGAAACTCAGGCAGTAAGGATCATTGAACATTTCGGGCTTGCCCCCTTCTTTACCGATGTTATCGGCAACGATGAGCAGAAGGGCAGGGCGGGAAAGGCCGATGTCATAAAGTATCTGCTTGAAAAGCACGGTATCGGGGATCCGAAGAACGAGGTCGTAATGATCGGAGACAGGTACTATGACGTGGAAGGCGCCGCGGAATTCGGAATAGGGACGATCGGCGTGACCTACGGATACGGAACGGAAAAAGAACTGGTGGATGCGGGCGCGATAAGAACGGCAGGTTCTGTCGCGGAGCTTGAAGGACTTCTGATCACTTAAAGGGCTGTCCGATAACACAGGATTAAACATAAAACACAATAGGAGATGGGGCTTATGAGCATTAAAGAACTGATCGCGCAGATGACACTTGAGGAGAAGGCAAAGTTGGCCGGAGGCGCGGACGCGTGGCATACCGCCGCGATCGGGAGACTCGGGATTCCCGCTATCACTGTAAGTGACGGCCCTCACGGACTCCGCAAGGTTGCGAATGCCGGTGATGTTGCCGATCTTTCCGAGAGCAGGCAGGCTGTCTGCTTCCCTGCGGGAGTGTGTCTGGCAAGCACATTTAACAGAAAGCTTGCGGAGCATATGGGCGAGTGCCTCGGAAACGAGTGCCTTGCGGAGGAGGTTGACATCCTCCTCGGACCTGCTATCAATATCAAGAGATCTCCGCTGTGCGGACGCAATTTTGAATATATGTCCGAGGATCCGTATGTAGCGGGGCAGATGGCTTCTTCCTACGTAAAAGGCGTTCAGTCCAAGGGCGTGGGCGTGTCGCTCAAGCATTTTGCCGCCAACAACCAGGAGAAGCGCCGCATGACCGTATCGGCGGTCGTTGATGAAAGGACTCTCCGCGAGATATATCTTACCGCTTTTGAGCAGGTTGTGAAGAACTCGCATCCCGACACTTTGATGTGCTCGTACAACAGGATAAACGGTGTCTACAGCTCGGAGAATCCCTGGCTCCTGAACAAGGTTCTGAGAGATGAATGGGGCTTCGACGGTTTCGTAATGTCCGACTGGGGCGCTGTAAACGACAGGCCGCTCGGCGTTGCTTCGGGACTCGATCTTGAAATGCCTACATCGAACGGTATAAGTGAGGAGCAGATAATCGATGCCGTTGAGGAAGGCAGGCTTAAGGAAGAGCTTCTTGATATTGCTGTTGAGAATATACTCGTAAAGGTTGACAAGTACACCGGATTCCTCTCGCAGAACGAGGGATCGGCCAGGCCCGCAGATAAGCCCGTGTTCGATTACGTTGCCGACCATAAGGAAGCCAGAAAGATAGCGCGTGAAGGCATGGTCCTTCTTAAGAATGACGGTGCGCTTCCTCTTGACAAGGATCAGAAGATCCTCTTCATCGGTGAGTTTGCGAAGGTTCCCAGATATCAGGGCGGCGGCAGTTCGCATATCAATCCCACGCGCGTCATCAGCGCGCTTGCGGCATCATCGAGACATACGCTTGTTGATTATGTAAAGGGCTTCAGCTCCAAGGGAGATGTTGTTGAGGATGACCTTATCGAAGAAGCAGTAAGCCGTGCATCTTCGGCAGATGTTGCCGTTATTTTCGCGGGCCTTCCCGACAGCTTCGAGAGCGAAGGCTATGACCGCGAGCATATGAGACTGCCCCAGTGCCAGAACCGACTGATCCGTGAAGTTGCGAAGGTTCAGCCCAATACGGTCGTTGTCCTTCACAACGGTTCTCCGGTTTCGATGCCCTGGATAGGCAATGTTAACGCAGTGCTTGAGGCGTATCTTGCTGGCGAGGCCACAGGTGAGGCCGTGGTCGATATTCTCTTCGGAGTTGTCAATCCTTCGGGTAAGCTCGCGGAGACCTTCCCGGTTTCCATCAAGGATACACCCTGCTACGATTATTTCCCCGGCAACAGGCTTACGGTTGAATACCGTGAGGGACTTTTTGTCGGATACAGATATTACGACCGCGTGGATATGAGCGTTCTCTTCCCCTTCGGTCACGGACTGAGCTACACGACCTTTGCGTACAGCGATCTGAACATCAGGACCGGCGACAAGCGCGCCACCGTTTCGTTCAAGGTCAAAAATACCGGAAAGAGGGCCGGAGCGGAGGTTGCCCAGGTCTATGTCGGCAAGACCGGAAGCAAGGTCTTCAGACCTCTGAGGGAGCTCAAGGGCTTTGAAAAGGTCTTCCTTGAGCCTCAGGAGGAGCGTGAGGTCACTATTGAGCTTGATGAAAGAGCCTTTGCGTATTACTGCACCGGTTCACATGAGTGGTGTGTTGAGCCCGGCGCATATACCGTCAGTGTAGGTTCATCGAGCAGAGACCTCAGACTTCGCGGAGATATATGGTTCAACCATGAGGAATATGATGTCTGGGAATACACAAGGGACGAGCTTCCCAGCTATTATTTCGGGGATCCCTCAAGTGTTCCGGACAGCGAATTCGAGAAGCTTCTCTGTGACTCCATTCCCGAGAGCACAAGACTTGCGGGGGACAAGTTCACGCTGAATTCGACGATCGAAGACGCAAGGCAGACCAAGTGGGGCGCCCGCGTGGTCAGGATGATCGAGATGGCGGAAAAGAGCAAGGGTCTTATCTCGGGCAGCAACGGCGGCTTCTCACTGTCGTGGATCAATGAGGTACCCTTCCATTCGGTTGCCTGCATGTCCGGAGGCAAGATAACTATCGATATGGCCGAGGCGGTCGTAAATCTGCTGAACGGTGAGAATATCGGGGATAATCTCAAACTGCTCGGTCTGGGGGGCGTGGACGCGATTACTTCCAAGCTCGGAGGGGCGGAAGGCGTCAAGGCCAGGTTTACGGATATGTTCGGACATTTTGCGGAAACCGCGCGCAAGGCGAAAAAGGATTTTTCGAGACTTGCGAAGGAACGCGCAGCACAGAATAAAAGGGAAGAGGACGAAGCGGAGGAAGACGAGGATTAAAGATGGCTGTTATCAGTAATCCAATAATATGGGCTGATATTCCGGATAACGATGTGATCCGGGTCGGAAACGCCTTTTATATGGTCTCGACCAGCATGCATATGATGCCGGGATGCCCGATAATGAAGTCGTATGACCTGAAGAACTGGGAAACGGTCAGCTATGTTTTCGGGATACTCAGCGAGAAGGATGCGAACAATCTCGAGAACGGGACGAACATCTACGGAAAAGGCAGCTGGGCTGCTTCCTTAAGACACAAAGGCGATTATTCCTACTGTCTGTTCAACAGCAATGACGACAGGCATGCGTACCTGTTCAGGACCAGGGATATAGAAGCTTCGGAATGGGAAAGATATCCGCTTCCGAAGTATATGCACGATCCGTCCCTGCTGCTTGATGACGACGGACGCAACTATATCCTTTACGGAAATAACGACATATTCATTGCCGAACTGTCCGACGATCTGCTGAGCCTGAAGGTGAACGGTCCCGACCGCCTCCTGTTCAGGACAGAGGAGCAGAACATGCTCCTGAAGGCCGAGGGCTGCCATGCATACAAGATAAACGGACGCTATTACGCGATATTCATAGAGTGGACCGCGGACGGGAACAA